>NZ_JBYTDY010000009.1:0-177531 GCF_058791835.1 Paenibacillus sp. EB106-04-04-XG159
ATCGGAAAGCCGTATGAAGGAAAACTTCACGTACGGTTTGATGAGGAGGGGCTGGGAAGCCAGCCCTTTACTCTAGAACTTGCATGCAATTAAAGGGGATTCTGACATACTCCGTTCAAGCAGCGGCGTGGAATCCTATATGAATAAATGTTATAATTTGAAGGATGCATAATTTGAAGTTTATGTGAATGAGAAGAATGATATACCCTATACATGGAGAAGGAGTGACCATAGGAATGAGTCAAGAGAAGAAGGATTACTCCAAATATTTTGACTTTTCACAAGCGAAGGTAATCTCTGAGGACGAGACAGGCAAGAAGATTCGTCTAAACGGCCGTGAAATTCACATTATGTCTGAACCCAATCATAAGGAAGAGAAGAAGCGGGGCAAACAAGCTGTACAAGTTCACTACGAAGAAGCAGTTCCCGAATCTCTGCGCGGCATTGGTAACGGTAAGCGTTATCTTATCTATACATTCGGCTGTCAAATGAATGAGCATGATACAGAGACGATGAGCGGTCTTCTCGATGAAATGGGCTATGAGAAGACGACTGAACGAAAACTCGCGGATATTATCCTGCTGAATACGTGTGCGATCCGTGAAAACGCGGAAGACAAGGTATTTGGCGAGCTGGGTCACTTAAAGACGCTGAAGCTTGAACGTCCAGGCCTGATTCTTGGTGTATGCGGCTGTATGTCGCAGGAAGAGTCGGTTGTAAAGCGGATTATGCAGAAGCATCCATTTGTAGATATGATATTCGGAACACATAATATTCATAGACTGCCTTACTTAGTTCGCGATGCGCTGTTTAACAAAGAAATGGTGGTTGACGTATGGTCTAAGGAAGGCGACATTATTGAGAATCTGCCGAAGAAGCGTTCTGGGATGCGCGCTTGGGTGAACATTATGTACGGCTGCGATAAGTTTTGTACATACTGCATTGTGCCCTATACACGAGGTAAAGAACGCAGCAGACGTCCAGAGGACGTAATTGCGGAGGTGCGCGAGCTGGCGCGTCAAGGCTATAAAGAAATTACGCTTCTCGGTCAAAATGTGAACGCCTACGGCAAGGACTTCACAGACATTACGTATCGATTTGGCGACTTGATGGACGATATTCGTAAGATAGACATCCCTCGAATTCGTTTCACAACCTCACATCCGCGTGACTTTGATGATCACTTAATCGAAGTGCTGGCGAAGCGAGGGAACCTCGTTGAGCATATCCATCTACCCGTTCAATCTGGCAGCAGCGCGGTATTGAAGAAGATGAGCCGAAAGTACGACCGCGAGCTGTTACTGACGTTAGCTGGCAAGATTAAAGCGGCTATCCCGGATGTAGTTCTGACCACGGATATCATAGTAGGATTTCCCGGCGAAACGGACGAACAGTTTGAGGAAACGATAACACTTCTAAGGGAAGTAGGCTTTGACTTTGCTTTCACCTTCATCTACTCACCTCGAGAAGGCACTCCTGCCGCAGGTATGGAAGATAATGTGCCGATGGATGTGAAGAAGGAGCGCCTGCAGCGCTTAAACGATGTCATGCAGGAGCTCAGCCGTAAGAGTAATGATAATATGCTCGGTCAGACGGTAGAGGTGCTTGTTGAGAGCGAGAGCAAAAATAATGCTGAGGTGTTGTCTGGACGTACGCGTACGAACAAGTTGGTACACTTTACAGGCGGCAAGGAATTAATCGGTCAATTCGTCCATGTCAAAATTAGTGAGATTAAGTCGTTTTACATCAAGGGCGAGCTTGTCACAGAACCGATGCAAAAGAGTTCTTAAATTTTGAGGGAAAATCAGTTACAATGGAGATAAATGTCATATCCTCCTCGAGGGAAGACACTTGAATGAGATGGGAGAGGTTCTCGTTGGCAGACCAAGAACAGCATTCGCACCACGATCATGACCACGATCATGACCATACGAACTGTGGAATTCCTAAGTTCAACACCCGCGACCTGCTGGTGCGGGAAGATATTATGGAGAAAGCTAAGCATCTTGCCGATCTGATCCTCACAACGGATGAAGTGAAGCATTTCCAACAAGCGGAGAAGCAGATCCAAGCGCATACTCACTTACAGGAAGTCATTGCACAGCTGAAGAAGAAGCAGAAGGAGATTGTAGCCTTCGAATCGTTCCAGAATAAGCAGATGGTGGAGAAGATTGAGGGTGAGATCAGCGCCCTGCAGGATGAAATAGACAACATTCCACTCGTCGTTGAATTCCAGCAGAGCCAGTCAGACGTCAATTACTTGATGCAGCTGATCATGTCTGTCATCCGTGATTCAGTGGCTGAGAAGATTGAAGTTGAGCAGGCGAAGGTTGAAGAACCGGATGAATGCGACTAATATAGTTCGGTATAAAAAGACGATTGAGGAGGTCTCAATCGTCTTTATCTTTACATATCAAGCTATTCATACATAGCAGCAGCGTAATCACGAATGATGCATCAAGCAAGCATTTTACGAAATTCTGCAGTCAGGAGCGGCACGATCTCAAATAGATCCCCCACGATGCTATAATTAGCCACTTGAAAGATCGGTGCGTTTGGATCCGTATTAATGGCTACAATAACTCGAGCCTGGCTCATGCCTGTCAAGTGTTGAACAGCTCCGCTGATCCCGCAAGCAAAATAAATCTCAGGAGCGACGACTCTGCCAGTTTGCCCGATCTGAATGGAATGGTCGCAGTAACCCGCATCACAAGCACCGCGAGTGGCTCCAACAGCTCCGTTCAATACAAGTGCCAGCTGTTCTAACGTCTTGAAGCCTTCAGCGCTTCTAACGCCTCTGCCTCCGGAAATAATAATCTTGGCTTCCGATAAATTTACAGAGCCTGTCATTCGTTGGACGACATGCTTAACTGTTGTACGAAGCGAGACTGCAGGCAATTGCAGATAGGTGATGTCACATGAAGATGAAGCGGGCATATCGCTCCCTATGATGGATTGCAGCCTATATATCGGCGCAAAGCTATTAGGCCGTATATTAATGATATATGGTTTGGTATCATACATGAGATTATATGATGCAAGCCCTTTTCCAGCACGGCTCGGACGCACAACCTCCCAGCTGGATTCCAACCTGTGAACATCAACAGCATCGCATATTACACTTGCATGCATATACGAGGCCAGCAATGGGGCCAGCTCACTTCCCATAGCTGTGCTGCCGAACAATAGAATGTCCGGTTTATACTTATCGCAAAATGTACTTATGGCTGAAAAGTAGATATCGGATTCATAGTATTTGAAGGATTCATCATCAGCAAGCACGAGCTGGTGTATGCCAAGAGCTTCAAGCTGTAAAGCAGGTTCTTGCAGTTGATATCCTACGAGCAATGCGATAATTCGATCACCTTGTTCATATAATTGTACTGCCGCCTGCATCGCCTCGAATGTAACTTGTCGAAGCTGTTTACCTCTCATTTCTGCGATCACAGCGATATTGCGTCCCATGGCTAGACACACTCCTTTAACTTACCCTCCACTATTCCTTGTCAAAAATATATGCATAGTACAAGTGAACATTTCTGTTGCGGCGTATTAATTGTGTATTCCTAACATAAGCATCAACATACGTAATTATAGTGGGCAAGTCCTTCTAATGAACACCATTTATTACTATTATCACGATTTCTGATTACAGTATAACGCTTTTCACGGGGAGTGAAAGTAGTCATAACTGGCAAAATGAGTGATTTACGATTTATTTCACAATTGATTGTGAGAGCGTTTACAGAGCAGGCTGAAATCATAATTTCATATCTATATGCATGTCCATTAATAAAATGAGTAGCAGATTAATGCCGTACGCATACGGCGGGGGAGTGAAGCTGCATGTATGGAGAAAGACCTTGGTTAGGTCATTATCCTCCAGAGGTCGCACATTCTTGTGAATATCCCAATTCCAATCTTGCACAATTACTCGTCAATACAGCTGATAAATTTCCTCATCATGACGCACTTGACTTTCTAGGCAAGCGAATGAGCTATGAGCAGGTTCTGGAAGGCGCATACAGATTTGCAGATGGGCTGAAAAATATAGGTGTGAAAAAGGGAGACCGTGTGGCGCTGATGCTTCCGAACTGCCCGCAAATGCTTATCTCGTATTATGGCACTCTCATGATGGGCGGGATCGTCGTGATGACCAATCCCCTCTATGTTGAAGGAGAACTTTCTCACCAGCTTCGTGATTCAGGCGCAGTCGCCATCGTAACGCTCGATCTGTTATTTGAGCGTGTCAATAATGTCCGCAAGCTGACCAGCGTAGAGCATGTTATTGTTGGCTCGATTGCTGAATATTTGCCATTTCCTAAAAATATGCTGTACAAAATAAAAGCTAAAAAGGATGGTCAAAAGCTGGATGTACCTGATCTTCCGTATGTACGCCGCTTTCGTTCTTGGTTAAGCAAACAGGAGCCGATCGTGGCTTGTGTCGAGGTAGACGGTGAGAATGATATTGCGATGCTTCAATATACAGGTGGAACTACGGGTGTAGCGAAAGGGGTTATGCTGACACACAAGAACCTCTTGTCCAACACAATTCAGGCAACGAATTGGTTCTATAAAGCAAGGCTTGGAAAAGAAGTGTTTCTTGGTGCTCTACCTTGCTTCCATGTGTTTGGATTAACCGTGCTCATGAACCAATCGGTATACATTGCTGGGGAACTCGTCCTGCTGCCGCGATTTGATGTCAAGACGGTGCTTACGCAAATACAGAAGAAGAAGGCTACGATATTCCCAGGAGCCCCAACGATGTATATCGCGATTAATCATGCTAAAGATATAAAGTCTTATGATATCAGCTCGATACGAGCATGTGTTAGCGGGTCTGCGCCGCTGCCTGTTGAAGTGCAGGAAACATTCGAAGCGTTGAGCGGGGGGCGTCTGATCGAAGGATTTGGTTTGACGGAAGCTTCTCCAATCACTCACGCCAATAATGTATGGGGCTATCGCAAGATCGGCTCTGTCGGGATTCCTTTTCCAGATACAGAAGCGGCTATCGTTAATTCGGAGACCGGCGAAGAACTTCCTGTCGGGGAGATCGGTGAAGTGATCGTACGCGGACCGCAGGTGATGAAGGGGTACTGGCAGCGTCCAGAGGACACGGCTGCTGTGCTGCGCAATGGATGGCTATATACAGGCGATATGGGCCGCATGGATCAAGAAGGCTTCTTCTACATCGTGGATCGCAAGAAGGATATGATTAATGCGAGCGGATTCAAGGTGTATCCGCGCGACGTTGAAGAGGTGTTGTTCGAGCATCCTGATGTGAAGGAAGCGGTTGTCATCGGAGTTCCTGATCCGTATCGCGGTGAGACGGTAAAGGCGTTTATCGTCTTAAAGGACGGAGCTAAGCTTACCAAGGAGCAGGTCATCGCTTGGTGCCGCGGCAGGCTGGCAGCTTTCAAGGTTCCGCGCATCGTGGAGTTCAGGAGCGAATTGCCGAAGACGATGATCGGCAAAGTACTTCGGCGCAAATTAATTGAAGAGGAACTCGCGAACAATAAGAAGGATCATTCATCTTGAATGGATCTTGATTGTATATAGATTGGATCTAGATTGGACGTGAAGCAGCAAGTTGAAGTAAAATATAAGATGTTAGATTGTTGAACCTGCCCTGTAGACCGGTCGTATCACTGCGACCGGTTCGTGTCGTTCAGGGGAGGAGTTAAGAACTGGGGGATCGTAGGGATATGATGCAGGAGAGTAATTTGAAAGCAACTAATATGGTTGCTAAGATTCAAGAGATTGAAGAGCAGGCTAAGGATACGTTTTGGGGGTACCTTGGCTGTAAGATTGTTGAACTGAATGAGCAAGAAGCGGTTGTCAGCATGGAGGTTAAACCGCATCACTTAAATATGATGGGGCTCGTTAATGGCGGCGTAACCGCTTCGCTGATCGACAATACGATGGGGATGCTCGGTGTGGCCGCTCGTCCGGAATATTCTATGGTGACAAGCGATCTTAATCTGAACTATGTCGCACCATTTACAGAGGGAACTTTATTCGTGAAGGCCCATATCGTGCATGCTGACAGTCGATCATTAACCTGCTATGCCACAGTAAGCGATGATCAAGGCCGTATCGGTACTATCGGAACAGGCACCTTCCGGGCAAAGCGCAAGTGATTGCCGATAGGTTGACATTTTGTTCGGATTTGCCATAATAACGGTAACATCATTTGTTAGATAATATCAGCCTTTAGGTGAAGGAGCTGCTAGTTATGAAAGCTTTAATCGTCGTGGATTACACTTATGATTTCGTGATCGGAAAGCTGCCTTGCGGCGATCCAGCAGTAGCTATTGAGCAGCGGATTGCCGAATTGACAGAGCAATACGTATCTAACGGTGACTTTGTCGTTATGGCGGTTGATGTTCACGAAGAGTATGATGCGTTCCATCCTGAGACGAAGCTGTTTCCACCGCATAATATTCGCGGAACATCAGGACGTGATCTGTACGGCAAGCTGAAGGAAGTGTACGACCAGCATCAAGACAGCATCTATTGGATGGATAAGACTCGGTACAGCGCCTTTTGCGGAACTGATCTGGATATCCGGTTGCGGGCGCAGGGTGTGAAGGAACTTCACATCGTTGGCGTGTGCACGGATATTTGTGTTCTTCACACAGCAATAGAAGCTTACAATCTAGGTTATACAATCGTTATCCATGAAGATGCTGTAGCCAGCTTCAATGATCAAGCGCATCATTGGGCACTGCAACACCTTCGCAATACATTGGGCGCTGAGGTAGTGAGCGGCTGAAGAGCCAAGCCCAACAGATAAGCAGAAAGAAGGGACTAATATGAATATGTCCATGGCGCTGCACACCGACAAGTATCAAATCAACATGATGTACGCCCATTGGAAAAATGGCACTCACGAGCAGTGGTCGGTATTTGAAGCGTTCTTCCGCAAGATGCCGTTCGGTAATGGCTACGCTGTATGTGCTGGACTGGAGCGCATCATTGAGTACATTGAACAGCTTCGTTTCACGGATGAGGATATCGAATATTTGCGTGAACAGGAAGAGATGTATGAGGATGCGTTTTTGGAAGAGCTGCGCACATTCCGATTTACAGGGCATCTGGATGCTGTACGGGAAGGCACGCTCGTATTCGCGAATGAGCCGCTATTGCGTATAGAGGGCCGCATATTCGAAACACAGCTGATTGAGACAGCGTTGTTGAACTTTATGAACTACCAGACGCTCATTGCAACGAAGGCTTCACGCATAAAGCAGGTGGCGAAGGACGATATTCTGATGGAATTCGGTACGCGTCGTGCGCAGGAAGCAGATGCTGCACTGTGGGGTGCTAGAGCCGCGTACTTGGCTGGTTTTCACGCCACTTCAAACATGCTCGCAGGGCGGTTGTTCGGTATTCCTACGAAAGGCACTCATGCACATGCTTGGGTGCAAAGTTTCACAAACGAGCTGGAGGCTTTCCGTAAATATGCTGAAGCGCTGCCTAATCAGGTCACGTTGCTCGTGGATACATATGATACGCTGCACAGCGGTATTCCGAACGCGATAGAGGTCGCTCGTGAGCTTGAGAAGCAAGGAAAACGGCTGCTCTCTATTCGTCTGGACAGCGGAGACCTGTCGTATTTGTCGATTGAAGCGCGTCGCATGCTGGACGAAGCTGGCTTGCATGATGTGAAGATCGTTGCTTCAAACGATCTTGACGAGCACACGATCTCGGATCTGAAGATGCAGGGTGCGAAGATAACGAGCTGGGGCGTCGGCACACAGCTTATCACTGCGGCTGACCAACCGTCTCTTGGCGGTGTGTATAAGCTTGTGGAACGTGAATTGAACGGGAAGATGGAGCCGACGATCAAGATATCGGCGAATCCTGAGAAGGTCATCTATCCTGGCAAGAAGGACGTATATCGGATCATTCATCCGAAGAAGAAGAAAGCGATCGCGGATTATATCTGTCTCTCGGGAGAGCAGGATGTCGAGCAGCGCGCTCGCCTGAAGCTGTTCGATCCACTTCATCCTTACATGCATAAGTACGTGGACAACTATGACTATATTCGACTGCTGACGCCGATTTTTCATGAAGGACAGCTTGTGTATGAGCGACCTTCACTGGAAGAGATTCGTGAGCATCATAAGACCCAGATCAACATGTTCTGGGCGGAATATTTGCGCAAGACGAATCCTGAACCGTACCATGTGGACTTTAGTACTAGAGCATGGCAGCTGAAGCGGGATATGATCGAGCTGTATGTACAGGAGAAAGAGCAGCTGCGAGCGCTTCGTCAGGACGATACGGATGATGCGGACGATGAGGAGTTGTCTTAACGCTAGTGCTGCCGCTGTTGTTGCTGTCGCGTGAACCATTATGATAGAGCGGGGGAGTTATGATGGGACAAGAGATCGAGCAAGACTCGGCATCAGTCCGAGTGGGGGGTACTCGCACAAGTAAAATGTTCACTGCGACTAACGGCTTTACAGGAGGGATTGAGGGTCCTGCATGCGATAGAGCAGGTAATCTCTACGCAGTCAATTACGAACGCAACGGGACGATCGGCCGAGTTACTCCGGAAGGAGAGTGCTCGGTGTTCCTGCAGTTGCCTGAGGGCAGCATCGCGAACGGAATTCGCTTTAATTCGGCGGGTGAAATGCTGCTGGCGGATTATGTGGGGCATAACATCTGGAAGTATAACATGGAGCAGCAGGAGTTATCGTTACATGCGCATGAACCGGCGATGAATCAGCCGAACGATATATGTATCACGGCAACGGACATCGTCTTCGCAAGCGATCCGAATTGGGACAATGAGACAGGTAAGCTGTGGCGAATACTTCCTGATGGGACTGTAACGCTGATTGAGGCGGGTATGGGGACGACGAATGGCATTGAGATCAGTCCCTCCGAAGATACACTGTATGTTAATGAATCTGTGCAGCGCCGAATATGGAAATACGACTTGTCAGAGCAGGGCGAGCTGTCCAACAAGCGCTTGTTCACGTCCTTTGACGATTACGGATTGGACGGAATGAGATGCGACGCTGACGGCAAGCTGTATGTAACCCGGTTCGGAAAAGGTACGGTTGCCGTATTTACCTCAGATGGGGAACTGGTTGAGGAGATTCATCTGCATGGAAGTGACTGCACGAATCTGACGTTTGGCGGGGCTGATGGAAGAACGGTATATGTGACCATTTCAAATAACGGCAACGTGGAGACTTTCCAGGCAGATTGCCGCGGGCGCTGCCGCATGCTGCTCGATCGATAATAGAATACGTTGAAAGTCTAGAGGGCTGCTTAAGCATAGGATAGTTGATGCTGGCAGCTCTCTTTCTTATTTAGGAGAGACTCTATGCTTAGAAAATGAACTGTGAACTGAGCTTCAACATTAAGTTTGAATGATTGGATCTGACATTAATGATGGTATTGGTCGATTATTAACCACATTAAATATGCGTATACTGGTGGAGGATTACTGCCTTATTTGGCAGGGGGGAATTTATTTAATGTGATTAATCAATGCGTATGATGATTTGCTCATTCGCGATGCACCGCACGACCAACGCCGTTTACGCGAAAGCGGCTTTTCCCCGTTAACGCACCGCCCACGCGCGTATACCGCACGCTGTAACGGGGAAAAACCGTGTAATCTCGCTCGCAATGACCCGCTCGCGCATCGCAGCGCCCGCGAAAGCGGGTTTTTCCCTGTTACCGCACCTCCATCGCGCGTTCCGCACGCTGTAACGGGGAAAAACCGTGTTAACTCGCTCGCGAAGACCCGCTTGGCAATCGCGGCCCACGTGAAAGCGGGTTTTTCCCCGTTATCGCACCGCCCACGGGCGTATCGCACGCTGTAACGGGGAAAAACCATGTAATCTCGCTCGCGAAGACCCGCTCGCGCATCGCCGCCCACGTGAAAGCGGGATTTTCCCCGTTAACGCACCGCCCCCGCGCGTACCACAACTGTAACGGGAAAAAAGGGGGTAAACTCACCCCCGCGCAATCCCCGAGAAATAAGAAATAAATTATTTCTCGGGAAACCGCAGGTTTCGCCACTTCACCGCAGGAACGTGGCGACCGATGTCACATCAGGTGCATTTTATAGCGGTTTTAAGGTAATATGGTCACGTAGACCGAGGTCTTCAATCATATCTAACCACGCCTGCGGCTTGTTCGGGAGCACTCTATAGTACCACTGAAGAAAGTCCACGACTAAGCTAGCCGGAACCGAATCCTGTTCACCCAACATAGGCATGAATCCGAAGTCGAGCTCGGATACAGCAGAACCGTCATTTTCCCAGGAAGGGTGTACATATGGGAAGTCTAGACGCTCATAGCCAAGATGAGACAGCACTTCGCGACGCACATAAGGGTTCATTGTCATGACCCCGCCAAAGTCTGCACCCTGAACGCGGTAAGGATCATAGATCTCCGCGAACATCCCGATCAGACGCTTGCCGACAGCCGCAGCAAGCTGCTCCAGATCGCGTTCGCGTTCCTTGAACAGGAAGCGTCCAATGCCTAGTCCAGGACGCCCAATGATCGTGAAGTCGGTCATGGCTACCTCTAAATGCTCCACATAACGGTATTCCGTAGCGCCTACAACTTCATCCTCATAGACCGCAACGTAGACATGGATGGAGGGGTCCTCAAGCGGCTCGCGCCAGAGGTCATACGCAAGCACTTCTTCTTTCGGGAAGATGCTCCCCATAAGGTTGTGCATTTTACGGAATAATGGATCTTCAATTGATGTGATGCGCACATAAGATAACGTAGAGGACATGATAAGAGCTCCTTTATAAATAGTATAGTTCATTCCTTAATGTCATTAACTATGAAAGGATTGCGCCATTCCATAAGCAGACCGCGATTGCAGGACTCCTCGTCATCCAAATAATTATGAACCACCTCTACCGGAGTTCTCCCGCAGCGAAGCAGAAAAGTAATGACTGGGTCGCGTAATTCGCCCTTTAAGACAGCAGAAACATACTGCTCAGGAGTCATGTGATCGCAGTGCTTGTGATAGCCAGGCATACGACCTCCGCCAAGAAGGCGAGCAAGGCGGTGATGGACGACCACCTGATACATCGCTTGCATGAGGATGCGACCTATGCCGCAGGCACGAAAAAGTGGTTTCACACTAATATCTACGACGTAAAGCGTATCGCCATCATCTTGATGGGTGCCGATATAGCCATTGTCGGTTACCTCCGCCCAAGGCAAGTGAACAGTATGTCCATCGCTCTTAATGAGCAGTCCAGTCATCGAGCCGATCAGTTTTCCATCGAACTCGACACATAGCGCGCCATCGGGAAATAATCGCACATGATTCCGAATCTGAGCCTCATTCCACCACAGCTCCTCGGGAAAAGGAGGAGGAAAGCATTCGCGTTGAACGTCAATTAAAGCTTCAATATCGCTCTCATTGTATGAACGGATGGTTATAAGAATCGGCTTATGTTCATGAAAGACATACATCTGCTGATACATCTCGTCACTCCTTTACTGCCCAAGTGCTACGACCAATCGGTGTACAGATCAGTGCGGCGGTCGCGCCATGTCGTGACCGAGCCTTTCTCGCGCACACGGTACAGAAGCTCTAGATTCAGATCGGCAGTAATGATCATATCGTTATTAATCTCGCCTTCAGCGATAATGCCGCGCGGTGGGAACGAGATGTCATTCGGCGCGATCACGGCAGCCTGACCATAATTCGCACGCATCAAGTCCACCGTATCCAGAGACCCTACTGTTCCCGTTACGACGACATAGACTTGATTCTCAATGGCACGCGCGTGGCAGCAATACCGAACGCGATAGAAACCTTGGCGTTCATCCGTACAGGACGGACAGAAGATGATATCGGCTCCTTTGGCGCGCACCATGCGCACGATTTCCGGAAACTCGATGTCGTAGCAGGTGAGCATAGCAATTGTACCTTTACTAGTGTGAAATACTTGTACCTCATCGCCAGCAGCCATGTTCCATTCCGTTACCTCAGTCGGTGTAATGTGCAGCTTGGCTTGCTCTGCTATAGAGCCGTCCGGGTAAAATAAATGCGCTACATTGTACAGCTTGCCTTCACGCTCAATTACGTGAGTACCTCCGATTAGGTGCATGTCGTACTGTTGAGCCAATCGGCTGAACAGATTCGTATAAGCCTCAGTAAAGGAAGGCAGGTCTTGAATGGAAAGTGCGGATCCATCGGCATTTCCAATCGACATCAATTGGGTCGTCATAAATTCGGGGAACAGTACGAAATCCGTCTCGAACTCGGATGCGGTACGAACATAATGTTCTACTTGATGGGAAAAGTCCTCGAACTTATGGATGGTATGCAGGTGGTACTGCACAGCGGATACACGAATACTCATCTTGAGGCACCTCCATATTAATCAACATCATAACCTCTATTATTATGCAGTAGAGTGTGCACTAAGGCAATAACTGCCAATAATGAAGTGCAAACGAACGGTTACAGATTGGTATCGGAGGATCAAGAAATGTGAGGGTAGGCAAGAAATAAACGATGGTAGCGGGACTTTTTTTACCGAGGATTGCAGAAGAAGATTGATCTATTAATAGTTTGATCGCACTGAAATAAATGAAATAGGAGCTTGCTTCAGCAGTCGAATAGTCAACCACTTAGAAAGCTCCTAACATGAAGAATAACTCTACAACTCGTGATCAGGGAAAATGGAATGTATCGCCTCTTTCATCACCTTAGCGGAGTGTTGCAGCTTTTCTAACTCATCCTCATTGAGCACTAGCTCAACCACATCCTTAATTCCGTTGCGGTTAATAACCGCGGGTACGCCGATATACAGATCATTTAAGCCGTATTGCCCGCTAAGATAGGCCGACACAGATAAGATGCTGCTTTCGTTACGTAGTACAGCGGTTGTCAAGCGGGCGAGACCCATGGCAATACCATAGTGGGTAGCCCCTTTACGTTCGATAATGTGATAAGCGGCATCGCGCACATTGACAAAGATCTCATCAAAACGTTCTGGCGTAGGTACGGGATGTCTAGCAAGGTAATCAGACAAGCGCAGTCCGCCGATTGTAACATGGCTCCATACGGGCAGTTCAGTGTCACCATGTTCACCCATAATGTACGCATGCACGCTTCTTGGATCGATTTCAAGTTCATCGCTTATCAAGAATCTAAGGCGAGAGCTGTCTAGAATCGTACCGGAGCCGATGACGCGACTAGGAGGCAGGCCTGAGTATTTCCATGTCGCATAGGTGAGGACGTCAACTGGATTCGTAGCGATGATAAAGATCCCGTCGAAGCCGCTCTTCATAATCGATTCAACGATGATCTTGAATATTGCAGCATTTTTACCGATCAGATCAAGCCTTGTTTCACCAGGAGCCTGATTGGCCCCAGCCGATATGACGACGATGTCAGCATCCTTGCAATCACTGTAATCACCAGCCCAGATACGCATATTGCTGGCAAACGGAATACCATGGTTCAGGTCCATGGCGTCGCCTTCTGCTTTTTTGTGATTGAGGTCAATAATGACTAGCTCCGATGCGACTCCCTGATTCAACATCGCAAAAGCATAGCTCGCTCCGACGAGACCCGACCCAATTAGAGCTACGCGCGACACTTTACCAACTGGTTTCATATACTAACTCTCCTTGCGTTGAGGTTTGCATCAAATGTTCAGCACGCTACATACTGTACCCAAGAAGAGTTGGAAACATCCGCAAACACCCTCTTGCATAGGGTAGGGGGGTATGCTATGATGAGGGCAGAGGTGATGACAACAATGGATAAATCCAATGAGCATAAGAATAAGCAGATGTCTTCTGAATGCATGCATGAAGAGTGCTGTAATGAAGAAGGAGTGCGCAAGAGCCATCATTCCGATGAGATGAAGAAGAGTCTTGTTCACCGTCTTAATCGAATCGAAGGTCAAGTTCGCGGAGTGAAATCGATGATTGAACGTGACACCTATTGTGATGACGTACTTCACCAGATCGCTTCAATTGAATCTGCACTTCATTCTGTTGGACGATTGCTGCTTGCCGGCCATATGCGAAGCTGTGTCGTTGACAGACTTCAGCAAGGTGATGATGCTGTCGTGGATGAATTGCTTGTCACCATTAACAAGCTGCTTAAATAATTTGCAGTCCATATTTCATCATATCTAAGGAGGATTCATCATGAATACAATTACTTGGACAGTTGAAGGCATGTCTTGCGGACATTGCAAGGCTTCGGTTGAGAAGGCGGTTGCTGCACTGGAAGCGAAAGCTGAGGTTTTCTTGAACGAGAAGAAAGTTACAATTACTTACGATGAAGCTAAGACATCGCAAGATGCGCTGCGTGAAGCAATTGAAGATCAAGGATACGATGTAGTTCAATAGGCTGCTGTATCTTCAGTGAATGAGGAGCACAAGCTTTAATGATAAAGTGGTGCTCCTTCTTAATCGCGAATTCCAAGCCTCATCTCATCTTAGGATGGATGAATTTTTTTCACTAAATATATAGGGTATAGGGGTATCTTTGAGAATAGAGAGGTGTGAAGTCAGATGGAAGAACGGACATTTCTAGTCGGCGGTATGACGTGTGCAGCATGCGCGACCCGAATTGAGAAAGGACTGAATAAGCTTCCAGGTGTAACTGAGGCTAACGTGAATCTGGCTTTAGAGCAAGCGAAGGTCGCTTATAATCCTGCAGAAATCAATATGGAGGCCATCGCAGCTAAAGTTGAACAATTGGGCTATACAGTAGAGCACAAGAAGATAGAATTCGATATCGAAGGCATGACGTGCGCGGCCTGCGCTGCTCGAATCGAGAAAGGCTTGGCAAGGGTACCGGGGGTATCGCGTGCAACTGTCAACCTCGCGACAGAAGTAGCACAAGTGGAAGGGATCAGTATTGACGAGTCAGTACTGATCGCAAGAGTCCAGAAGCTGGGGTATCAAGCGACACCGCGCTCACAGAAGGAGCAATCGGAAGATTCACACATAGATCGGGCAATCAAGCAATTAAAGTGGACATTTATCATCTCGGCTATCTTGTCAGTACCTCTGCTCTGGTCTATGGTCTCTCATTTTTCGTGGACATCATGGGTATGGCTGCCTGACTTTCTAATGAATCCGTGGGTGCAGATGGCTTTGGCAGCGCCTGTTCAGTTTATTATCGGGTGGAGATTCTATCGAGGCGCTTATAAGGCAATGCGCAACGGCAGCGCTAATATGGATGTGCTCATAGCCCTCGGTACATCAGCCGCTTATTTCTACAGTGTGTACCTGGCATGGCAGTGGCAGATCGGCGCGATTCATCACCCTGAAATGTATTTTGAAACAAGTGCCATCCTGATAACGTTAATCTTGCTTGGCAAATGGTTCGAAGCGGCGGCTAAAGGCCGGACATCACAAGCTATAAAAGCATTGATGGGACTTCGAGCCAAAAGTGCGACGGTCGTTCGTAACGGTGTAGAAATGGTGATACCCGTCGAGCAAGTGCTGGTCGGAGATCTTGTACGAGTAAAGCCAGGTGAGAAGATTCCGGTGGACGGCATTATCGAGTCCGGCACCTCTACGGTCGACGAGTCCATGTTGACTGGTGAAAGCATTCCCGTCGATAAATCGGAAGGCGACTCTGTGTATGGAGCGACGGTTAATGCGCATGGATCACTCGTGATGCGGGCGACGAAGGTTGGCTCTGAGACAGCTTTAGCACAGATTATACGAATCGTTGAAGAATCTCAAGGCTCGAAGGCGCCGATCCAGCGGGTGGCGGACCGCATATCCGGTATTTTCGTACCGATTGTTGTCGGGATAGCCGCACTTACGTTCCTCATTACCTATTTCTTCGTACATCCGTATGAATTCCAGATCGCGTTAGAGCGGATGATCGCTGTTCTCGTAATAGCCTGCCCTTGTGCGCTCGGTTTGGCAACACCAACCTCGATTATGGCTGGCACAGGCCGCGCGGCTGAATATGGCATCTTATTCCGCGGCGGAGAACAGCTGGAAACAGCTTACCGCGTTCAGACCATCGTGCTCGACAAGACCGGTACGATCACTGAAGGTGAGCCTTCCTTGACCGCGTTCGTTAACCAATCGGAGCACGAGGAAGCGGACTTGAAACGCTGGGTTGCAGCGGCAGAACGAAGTTCCGAGCATCCGCTCGCGAAAGCAATCGTCGACGGTTTAACGGCTGAAGGTGTAGAGAGGGTGGAGGCGGAGCAGTTTGAAGCGATACCTGGGTACGGTATACGAGCACATGTGGAAGGGCATGTACTCGAGATTGGTACACGTCGCTTAATGAAGCGGCAGGACATACAGATATCAGATGAGCTTGAAGCACAGCTTCAGCAGCTGGAACTTGAGGGCAGCACAGCGATGCTGATTGCGGTTGATGGTCTGACAGCAGGCCTAGTGGCAGCGGCAGACCGCGTGAAGTCATCATCGCAAGCGGCAATCAAGCGATTGCATGATCTTGGACTTCGTGTAGTGATGTTAACTGGCGATAACACGAGAACAGCGCAAGCCATTGCGGCACAGGTTGGCGTTGATGAAGTCGCGGCGGAGGTGCTTCCAGAGCAGAAGGCCGAATATGTACGCAAGTATCAGGAGCAAGGGCACTCTGTTGCGATGGTCGGCGACGGTATCAATGATGCTCCTGCACTGGCGGCAGCGGATGTCGGCTTCGCGATCGGAACAGGAACGGATGTCGCGATGGAGACGGCGGGCATCACCTTAATGCGCGGTGATCTGAACGGCATAGCGGACGCGCTGGAAATGAGCCGCCGCACGATGCGCAACATTAAGCAGAACTTGTTCTGGGCGCTGGGCTATAACAGCTTAGGTATCCCGGTCGCGGCGATCGGCTTGCTGGCTCCTTGGATAGCCGGCGCGGCTATGGCCTTCAGCTCAGTATCCGTCGTGCTGAACGCGCTCCGCTTGCAGCGAGTAAAGCTATAGCTTACAAAGTAGGCATTTCTCCCATTTCATGCTATCATTTAGGTACAGCGTTCATCGCCAGATGACTTCAAGTTGAGCAAACGGAATGATAAAGGAGGATGTTCACATGCAGCTAAAAGTGACACCTGCAGCGGCAGAACGATTCAAGACAGAATGGGGATTTGAACAAGGGGATGATATCCGTATCTTTGTCCGTTACAGCGGATTCAGTGAGAGCGGCCCTTATTCTTTCGGTATTATGAAAGATTCCCCGCGTGACCCCGCGACCCAGATACAGACTGGCGGATTGACGTTCTATATGGAGCAGAACGACTTATGGTTTCTGGATGAAAAAGAATTAACCGTCGATGAGAAGCATGAGGAGATCGTGTTTATTCGGGGGACTAAATAAGAATTTAGCTCTTTGGTCATGCTTCCGCACATGATCGATCCATAAGGGGATACCTCTTGAACAGGGCAGTGATTGCAATATGCTATTACTTTCCCGATAGAGAGGTGTCCCTTTCATTTATGTTAGGTTGTAATTATGAATTTTGACACTTTTATTAGGCCTGAAGACTCACAATAAGGGGAAAATATGCTATAATATTGTAAACGGTTACAAATCATCAGGTTGATAGCACCAATATCTCCGTATTTTTCGAGAGGAGTTGACATTCATGGGACTCTTACAACGATTATTCAGGAGTTCGAAATCAACTGCAAAGGTTGAACCGTACGACATGCCTATCCAAGTAAGTCTTGAGCAAGTGAAACAGGCCGTACTGGATTGGGAGCGTGATATGGGCGAGAAATTCTCACGAACATCTCTTATGAGAGAGGATTGTAGTCTGGATCTTCATCGCTTGCGCCGTTATTTAGGCGGTACTTCAACCCAATGCTACTGTATGTCGCGTAATACGTATCAAATATTCGAGGAAAGTGACAAGCACATCCCGCAATATCTGGATATGGTTCAAGACGCTGTCGATGATTATTTGGAGGAGCACCTGGACTTGCCGATTATCGAAGGGTCAAGGAATCGTCAGGTTCATTATGATCGCTTGATTGCAGGTCATTATTTGAAAGAGAAGCCATCGATTCCTCTGTATATTACAACTGAAGAATTTCTGCTGACACATAAGCCGGATTGGCACATGAACAGCTTAGGATCTGGCTAGTGAGACCATATCCACCTAATTGAACGACAAGGCCGCCAGTTCCGTTTGCGGGATAGGCAGCCTTGTTTTTTTATATCATCAATAGCACTCCATTAACCATTTATTGCAATGGCGGGTTCTTATGACATCTTCGACAAACGGGATAGTAGCTGTCGTTGCCGCCAATCTGGATCTGCTCCCCTGTGTAAACAGGCTTCCCATCATCTCCGATACGAAGATTCATCGTTGCTTTACGTTCGCAGAACCAACAGATCGTCTTCATCTCCTCGATCTTATCCGCATAGAGGAGCATATACTTGCTGCCTTCAAACAATTCATTACGAAAATCATTTTTCAGACCAAAGCCCATTACAGGGATATCCAGCTCATCGACGATCTGAGTCAACTGCTCAATATGATGCTGTTTCAAAAATTGAACCTCATCTATAAGTACGCACGAGATGCTCTGAGTCTGATTCTTCACAATCGTGAAAATATCAGTGTCTTCATATATAGGCAGAGCAGGCGCGCTTAGACCGACACGAGAAGATACATAACCGATTCTATCGCGATTATCCAGTGCGGAAGTAAAGATAAGCACATGTTTATGCTGCTCTTCATAATTGTGGGCAACTTTAAGGATTTCAATAGATTTGCCGCTGTTCATCGCTCCATAGCGGAAATATAATTGTGCCACTAGTGTCACTCCGTTCTTCTTTCAGTTCTCAAGGCTCTATCATACCATAACTATCTGCAGGCAGGTCAATTTGTCCGTTGGAAATGGTTGCTGTTTGCCCGTATGGAGTACAAGCAGAATACAAACGATAGGTATGGAATGGAGTGTGGTATTAGATGGATTGGGACAATAATCGCAGGATCCTGCCGGATCTCATTAAAGAAAGCCGAATGTTAGCTCGCGCTGGCGCACCGGCTTCGTATATACCGCGACTTGCAAGTGCTTCAATTGATGCAGTTGGCATCAGTATGATGGGAGTCGATGGCGTGACGGTTGAAGGCGGCGATACGAATATTGAATTTACGATGCAGAGCGTGTCCAAAGTATTCTCCTTGCTGCTTGCCTTAATCGATAACGGTGAGGATCGTGTATTCAGCAAGGTTGGAATGGAACCGACAGGTGATGATTATAACTCCATGCTCAAGTTGGAGCTTGTAGAACCGGGCATACCCTTTAATCCTTATATCAATGCCGGAGCAATCGTGATTGCTTCCTTAATTAAAGGGCGGAATTCACAGGAGAAGAGCAGGCGGATGCTTGACTTTGTTCGACTGTTGGCGGACGATGATTCAATTATTTGGGATGAGGAAGTTTATGAATCAGAACGTGAGACTGCGAATCGCAATCGATCGTTGGCCTATTTTTTAGCGAGCAATGGTGTACTGGAAGAAGATGTGGAAGATACTTTGGATGTGTACTTCAGACAATGCTCTATTCTGGTTACGTGCACACAGCTTGCACGTATGGCACTCGTACTGGCTACACGAGGAAAGCATCCTGTTACCGGGGAGCAATTGATTCCGCCAAGATATGTACAGATAGCGAAGTCCTTCATGGTAACCTGCGGGATGTACAATGCATCCGGAAAGTTTGCCATCAATGTCGGCATTCCGGCTAAGAGCGGTGTCTCAGGCGGGATAATGGCCGTTATTCCTCGTCAGTCAAGCATCTGTGTATTCGGTCCTTCACTCGACAACAAGGGGAATAGTATCGCAGGTGTTCATCTGTTGGAATCGCTGTCAAGAACTTACGATTGGTATATTTACTAAATGTTCGATGCGATTCATGTATAGAGTGTCACACAGACAAGACGAATATCATAGGCTGACATCATACCGATATGGCTAGATTGGGGACTATCAATATGAAAAAGTCAACCAGACCATTAAGTGTGATGCGGCCGCATGTTCGCGGAACACTTCGCTCCTACGAAAGGCCTGATCTTTATCCGCAGGTCGATCCTGCTAAATTAACATCATCTGCAATGGAATCTGTTGAGATGATGAAGCAGTTGAGCCAGTTCCTGCAGCGAATTCGCGACTCGAAGCCATTCGCCAGCCAATTGATGGATGCGGCGCAGCGCGGAAATCGAGCAGAGGTCGATCGGCTCATTAAGTCTGCTGGAGTAAGCAGGCAGTATACGATAAACTATAATCCACAAGGCTTCCATCTGGTCATGAAGCAAGGAGATGCTGAATCCCCATGCTGCAAAGTGGAGGCTACGTTATTCTGGGGCGAATAGCATATGCAAACGGATTGCCGTGCCGAATGAGGCACGGCAATCATTCATGTCATGATATCAACAAGAAGCTTAGAGACAAGTTATAATAGTACCATTGTACATGCTATTTATAGTTCTCAGGTTCAGAGGGAGGTGGGCTGAAGTTTGATACATGTTGGATTAGCAGGTTGGGGAGATCAAGATGAGCTGTATGCCGCGAGAACGCGTGCAGCGGACAAGCTGGCGCTGTATGCTCGACATTTTCCAATAGTGGAGTGTGACAGTTCTTTTTATGCGATCCCTAAGCCGGATACGGTATCCAGATGGGTCACGGAGACTCCAGCACACTTTCAATTTATCGTAAAGGCATACCAAGGCATGACAGGGCACCAGCGCGGAACAAGCTATTACAAAAGTGCGGCCGAGCAGTTTCAAGCCTTGCAAGCCGCAATCGCTCCGATGATTGAAGCTGATAAACTAGGCGCTGTGCTGTTTCAATATCCGCCTTGGTTCGATTGCCAACACAAGCACGTAGAAGTGCTGCGTCGGACGAAGGAATGGATGCGTGACATTCCTTGCGCACTGGAGTTTCGCCATCAGAGCTGGTATCGGCCTCAGGTTATGGATAAGACGATAGCGTTCATCCAAGAGGAGAAATGGATCCATAGCATCTGCGATGAGCCGCAAGCTGGCGAGGGTTCGATTCCGATCGTACCTATTGTGACGGACAGCGATAAGACGGTTGTTCGTTTTCATGGCCGCAATGCGGATGGATGGGTGAATCGCGGGCAAGCGAATTGGAGGGATGTTCGCTACCTGTATCGATACGCTGAGGAAGAGCTTCATGAATGGCATTCTCGCTTAATGCAGCTAGTACAAGATTGTAAACAGCTGTATGTGATCTTCAATAACAATTCGGGCGGAGACGCGGCAGGGAACGCGAAGCAATTGATGCATATGTTAGGACAGACAGTGCAGTCGTTTCCTCCACGTCAGATGGACCTGTTCAGCGATTAAACTATTTATACTGTGATGCATATTCCAGATTAGCGGATAAAGTGCATAGCTATAATTTAGACATAATATACGGATCTGATAACGAATAGAAGTCCTTTCTGCTAGAAATTGGATGAATGAAAAAAAGTTTCACTCACGAAACAATCGGGTAATAGTTATAGTGCTTACAATTGAAGGAGGATGACCTAACATGAGTGGAGAAGAACAAACATTACATCTGGCAGCAGAGATGAGAACGATGTCTACACGTTCCAAACTTCAAGAGTTAAGAGACAATGGGCGTATTCCGGCAGTTGTGTATGGCGCCCAGTTCGATAGCATTCCGGTTCATGTCAACGCTAAAGAAGCGTCCATGATCGCAAATCGAGGAATTTCAGAGATCTTTAACCTGTCTGTAGCCGGTAAAGTACCCGTTCAAGCTATTATCAAAGAAGTACAGCGTCGCAATGGCAAGATCATGCATATCGATCTCCAGCTAGTTCGGGCAAACCAACGAATTCGAATCCCTGTTCCGATCGAGTATGAGGGAACGGCTAAAGGTGTGAAGTCTGGCGGTTTGCTTCATGTTCAAGAAGTCAACTTGAATATTGAAGCTTTGCCAGACGATATTCCAGCATCAATTGTCGTGGATCTGACACCGCTGGAAGTCGGTGAGAAGATTCTGGCGGGCTCGCTGGTGATGCCGGAAGGTGTACATCTCATCAATCACCCTGACGATTTGCTCGTATCTGTCCTCGCGCCGCGTGTTATAGAAAATGATGAGACTGTGGAAGTTGAAGCATAGAAGTCTAACGGAGAAGAGTAACTTCATAATAAGACAAGTAAAGCGCTGTTCACCTGTAAAGGGAACAGCGCTTTATCGTGTTCATCTTCAGTTATGAGCCGCAGGCACAGTTCAGTACCGGCTTGCGGGCTGCTTGTGTCTCATCAAGGCGGCGTACATGTGTATGGTATGGAGCGTTCAGCAGCAATTCAGGATTCTCTTCTGCCTCCTTGGCAATGTGGATCATCGTGTCGATGAAGGAATCAAGCGTCTCCTTGCTCTCGGTCTCCGTCGGCTCGATCATCATGCATTCTTCCACGTTAAGCGGGAAGTAGATGGTCGGCGGATGGAAGCCGAAGTCGAGCAATCGCTTCGCTACATCCAGCGTGCGCACGCCATATTCTTTTAGCCCTCTGCCTGACATAACGAATTCGTGCTTGCATACGCGCTCGTATGGGACTTCATAGTAAGGCGCCAATCGGTGCATCATGTAATTGGCATTCAGCACGGCGCATTCGGATACGGTTCGGAGTCCCTCCGGACCGTATGTGCGCATATAGGTGTATGCGCGAACGAGTATGCCGAAGTTGCCGTAGTAAGCTTTGACGCGTCCGATTGATTGTGGAATATCCATGTCCAGATAGAAGGAGCCGTCCTCGCGTTTAGCCACAATCGGTTTCGGCAGGAACGGAGTGAGCAGGCTCTTCACACCGACTGGACCAGAACCTGGCCCGCCGCCGCCATGCGGCGTACTCATCGTCTTGTGCAAGTTGAGATGCACAACGTCGAAGCCCATGTCGCCTGGCCGGGTAATCCCCATGATCGCATTGGAGTTGGCGCCGTCGTAGTATAACAGACCGCCAGCTTCATGAATAATCCGGGCGATCTCCACGATCTGCTCTTCGAACAAGCCGAGCGTACTCGGGTTTGTGAGCATAAGTGCAGCCGTATCCGGCCCGACAGCCGCCCGAAGCGCATCCAGATCAACGTTGCCATCCGCGTTTGATTGAATAGTGATCGTCTCGAGGCCAGCTACAGTAGCGCTGGCAGGGTTGGTACCGTGCGAAGTATCCGGCACGATAACCTTTGTGCGCGTTTCGCCGCGGCTCTCATGGTATGCGCGAATCATCATCAAGCCAGTCCATTCCCCATGTGCGCCCGCTGCAGGCTGCAAGGTGACTTGATCCATGCCTGTCAGCACGGCCAAGTCCTGCTGCAGTGTGTACATCATCTCGAGCGCACCTTGGATCGTGGACTCGGGCTGATACGGATGAATCTTGGCAAAGCCCGTGAAGCGGGCGGTATCTTCATTGATTTTAGGGTTATATTTCATCGTACAGGAACCGAGTGGGTAGAAGCCGTTGTCGATACCGAAGTTGCGGCGCGACAGCTCGGTGTAATGACGGATTACATCTACTTCATAGAGTTCTGGCAGTTCTGCAGGCTCGCTGCGCAATAAAGCAGCAGGGATAAGTTCACTTAGATCCTGTTCAGGCACATCGCAGGCGGGAAGCGAGTATGCAACTCGTCCTGGACGGCTCATTTCGAAGACAAGCTTCTTGTCTTGATGCGGTACATGATCGCTCATGATGCGAGCACCTCCTTCAGCTGTGCTGCGAAGCGTTCGATATCTTCTCGAGAGCGACGCTCCGTAACGGCGATTAGCATATGTCCAGCAAGCTCTTCATAATCGCGTCCAAGATCGTAGCCTCCGATGAAGCCGGCTGCGAGCAGCTTCTCGTTCAAGTCTGCGATCGAGGTGCCGCTCGGAAGCTTCACCACGAATTCATTGAAGAACGGAGCCTGAAACGGCAGTTCGAAGCCCGCTTGCTCCTGCAGGCGGCGCGATGCGTAGTGCGCCTTCTGAATATTCAGATGCGCGACATCGCGGATGCCTTGTTTACCCATAACTGAGAGGTAAACAGATGCGCACAACGCGAGCAGCGCTTGGTTGGAGCAGATGTTCGACGTGGCTTTCTCACGGCGAATATGCTGCTCGCGGGCTTGCAGCGTGAGCACGAAGCCGCGCTTGCCGTCGCGATCGACGGTCTGACCGACGATGCGGCCCGGCATGCGGCGCATGAGCGGCTCAGAAACGGCGAAGAATCCGCAAGTCGGCCCGCCGAAGGAAGCGGGGATGCCGAATGGCTGCGCGTCGCCGACACAAACATCAGCGCCAAGCTTGCTTGGCGTTTCCAAGAGGCCAAGAGACAGCGGATTCGTGCTCATTACAAGCAGACCCTTCTGTCCATGCACGATATCTGCTGCTGCGCGCACATCTTCGATACAGCCGAAGAAGTTAGGCGACTGCACGATTACGGCAGCTGTGTCGCCGTCAACAGCGGCTTGCAGCTTCTCCATATCGGTGATGCCGTTCGCATAATCGACCTCGACGATATCGAGCCCGAGGCCGTGCGCCGATGTGTGCAGAATCTGGCGAGCTTCCGGATGCACAGCGCGCGACACAACGATCCGCTTGCGCTTCGTATGCGCGCTTGCAAGCCCGGCCGCTTCGCCAAGTGCGGTTGCGCCGTCATACATGCTGGCATTAGCGACTTTCATTCCCGTCAGTTCGCATATATACGACTGGAATTCGAAGATAGCTTGGAGCTCGCCTTGGCTGATTTCAGGCTGATAAGGCGTGTAAGCGGTATAGAATTCAGAACGCGAGATGACATGATTAATAACAACTGGAACCTGATGATCGTATAGACCTGCGCCAAGGAAGCTACTGTACTTGTCAAAGTCAGCATTGCGATCAGACAATTCTCGCATATGCTTGAGCAGCGCGGCTTCATCAAGCGCCGGGGACATCGGCATTGTACTGGAATAGCGGACTTCCGCAGGTATGTCCTGAAACAGCTCTTCCACAGAAGAAATGCCGATAACCTGCATCATTTCCGCTTGGTCCTGTTCCGTCATCGGAATGTAGCGGTGTTTCTGCTTCATGTTGAACTCTCTCCTTTATTGATAACAGTTGCGAGCTTATCGCTTATAGAACGGTGTCTTGATTACTTCAGCCTTAAGCCTCTTGCCGCGAACATCAACAATCACTTCGGTGCCTAGCGCGGTATAAGCCGCGTCCAGCAGGGCTAGACCGAGATTCCGCTTCAGAGTAGGTGATTGTGTGCCCGTTGTGACTTCGCCAATCTGTACGCCTTCAGCATTATATACAGCGTAATGCGCGCGTGGAATCCCTTTGTCGATCATCTCGATACCGACAGACTTCCGCGGAGCACCATGAAGCTTCTGTTCCTTCAGCGCGTCTTGACCGATGAACGGAGTGCTCTTATCGAGCTTCACGAACCAACCAAGGCCAGCTTCGAGCGGGCTTATTGACTCGGACAATTCTTGTCCGTACAGCGGCAGACGCGCTTCGAAACGCAGCGTGTCGCGAGCGCCGAGCCCGGCAGGCTGCAGCCCGTGCGCCTGTCCTGACTCCATCAGCTTGCGCCACAAGAGAGAGGCGTCAGAGCTCTTCACATACAGCTCGAAGCCGTCTTCACCCGTGTAGCCCGTACGTGACAGCAGCAGGGGGATACCAGCCACCATTGCACCGTCTATGAAATGAAACGGTTTCAGTTCATCCAGTTGAACTTCTGTCAGCTCAGACAAAATAGCCGACGAATTCGGACCTTGCAGCGCAATCAGCGCAGTTTCTTCGGATTGATCCGTCAATTGGACTCCTTGCTCAGGCAGGTGTTGATTGAGCCATGCATAATCTTTGTCAATGTTCGAAGCATTGACTACGAGCATATAACGATCTGCCGCGATGCGATAAACGAGCAGATCATCTACAATTCCGCCATGCGGATAGCAGAGGAGGGTGTATTGAGCCTGTCCGTCTGCTAGGCGGCTGACATCATTGGTCGTCAGCTGCTGCAAGAAAGCCTCCGCACGCTCGCCTTCTACTAGGAATTCGCCCATGTGCGATACGTCAAACAGGCCGGCTTGTGTGCGAACGGCTTCATGCTCTTTCTGAATGCCCGTGAATTGTACGGGCAGCTCCCAACCGCCGAAGTCGATGCATCTAACTCCGGGAATAGCAGCATATTCATCGTACAATGGAGTGCGTTTTAAAGTTGTCATTCTATCACCTCATCATAGTAATATGAATTGCGGAGCGGGTCTTCATTCCTGTCATACACAAAAAAGGACAGTGCACAGCAGCACCAGCGGTTCCGTAGTTCCGCTTGTGTCGCTTTGCTCTGTCCTTGGTACCTGAGAGTGTCCTTAACCGATAACCGTACATGGCGAGCAGTAACATGCCGCATCAACGTTCATCGAGAAGTTTCCCCGTGGGTGACCCTATCGTGCAGGGTGCTCTCCAGAGTGGCGTCCGGTAAAAGTCCTTTTGCCTGAGAGATTCACCTGTATGGCTTACTCCTTCGGCGTTACCGCGCAATTGCAAGTCTAGGGGTAATCTCTCCCTTTACCATCATTCGCCTATTCCGTTATGTAATCCTATTGAACCTTGAATTGGTTGTTATTGTCAATACATAAATTATAAGCAGGGATACTCTTCCAAAAACGTATTGACATCAAAATGAAACGTGTTTACCCTATAGGTACAATGAACAAGCATCCTGCAACACAATCGTAAGCGGTTTCAACAAGTGTTGCAAGTCATCCCATTAAAGTGTTTAATATGGACAAACTGCATGTATACTGTGAAGAAGAGAGGGTTATGTCATGAGCGAAGTAAGAGATCAATTGGTGTACAGCGAAGAGCATGAATGGGCTTTGGTTGTAGATGAGCGCACGGTACGAATCGGTATTACAGATCATGCACAAAGTCAGTTGGGGGATATTGTATTCATCGAATTTCCAGCGATCGGCACTGAATTGAGCGCTGGTGACAGCATGGGCTCGATCGAATCGGTTAAGACCGTTTCCGAATTGTACACACCGGTATCCGGGAAGATCGTTCGTGTAAATACGGAGCTTGAAGATGCGCCGGAGCGAGTGAATGAAGCGCCGTACGAAGGCGGATGGATCGCTGAAATCGAAGTGGAAGGCAGTGTGGAAGAAGCTTTCAAGAAGCTGCTTACTGCTGAGCAATACCGTCAACTAACAGAATAATGTCCTATTGAGAACAAGCCCTTTTAGTGATTGTATGTACAATCTCTAGGAGGGCTATTTGCCGTTTAATGGTGAGTGTGTATTAGATAATCATATACGCGTATGCGGCGAGTATTCGAAATGAATAGTTTGTTGGTTTTAAGTTATGTTATACATAGGAAGGTGATTTATATCACGAGATAGGGATAGCAATTTCGATATAATGAATTATTCTGAACTTCCAATATGGAGTAAAGCTCTAAAGGAGTAGAACAAATATGCAAAAAAAGTACATATTTGGCATTGGTGTTGCTGTTGCACTCATTTTAATCGTTGCGGTCGTATATGGGGCAATGAGTTCAGGACAAGACGAGGCTGATCAAGAAGCCATATCTGACCGATATTCCATGGAACAATTTCGACTAGACGAACAGCCTGTTAAGGGTGAACGTTCGGCTCCGATCCAAATCGTTGAGGTAGGCGATTACAAATGTCCTTCCTGCAAGAGCTGGACTGAAACGGTATACCCGTTGATTGATGAAGATTATGTGAAGACGGGGAAAGCTGCTTTTTACTATGTCGGCGATGCGTTTCTTGGACCGGACTCAGCTGTAGCTGCGATGGCGGCTGAGTACATGTATGATCAGGCGGGCGAAGATGCGTTTTGGCGTTTTCACGATCTACTGCTGCAAAAGCAAGGCTCGAAGGAATCGGAATGGGCTAATATTAACTTCTTATCTCAGTTAGTGGTCGATCATTTTCCAGAGGTAGATGTAAAGGACTTTACTTCAGCATTGGAAGAGCGCAGATATGAGCAGCATGTTCTGAAAGATATTGAAAGTATTGAACATTATGACATTAAAGTCGTGCCAACTGTTTTCATTAATGGACGAAAGGTAGAAGGCGCGCGTTATGAAGACGTTCAAGTAGTTATTGAAGAGGAATTGCAGCGCTAAGAAGGTACACAGCAGCCGTAAGTAAATCATGGTAAAAATTATAAAAATATAATACTATGTTTCTCTTTATTGATGCATTAAGCTTGTATATAGGAGGTGATTGCAATGAAGAAACAATGGGCGATCTCAGCAGCAGTTGTACTTACCTTTGCTTTCGGAACCGGTGCTTATGCAGCGGCGAATTGGGGAGGACAATCGTTCGAAGACATGAAGCCTCACATGCAGCAGATGCATCCGACTGCCACGAACCAGCAGCTTGAGGAAATGTATAACGATTGCCACTCTAATCTAGAGCAAAGCCCTGCGATGATGGATCGCGGACATATGAATCGAATGAATCACATGATGTCTAATACGTATTAATGAGCAGAACCCAACGAATATTAACGTCAAGCAGAGTGAATTCTGCTTGGCGTTTTTTCAATTAGCCTCATGTTTATCCTTAACCTAAGAAAATAGATTTAACTGCAAACTAATTGGCGACTTTTGCGTATATGCTATTAGAAATAATCGTGGAAGAAACAGGTAATCATGTAGTATGTTAATCATTAGGGTTCGAATGGTACTTCTGAGATTCATTCTATAGAGGGGGGATATCATGAGGTTTATGATCGTATTTTGGGGTCTATTGTTCGTCTTGATTGATTTTAAGGTGCAGGGCTTTGATATTTTGCCTGATATTATTGGACTGATATTGCTCATCATCGGGTTTAGTCAGTTGAGCAGTGAGAATGAACATTTCAAACGCGCTCGCAATATTAGCATTGTGAATGTGGCAATCATCATCATTATCTGGCTTCTGACAAGCATCTTTGGTTCCTCGTTGTCAATGTCAGCTATGACCGGTATCGCGATCTTGTTATCGATTTTATTTGTAGCTATGGACTTAATATTAATCTATTCGCACTGTTCAGGCATTGCAGAATTCGCGCGCAGATTAGGAAATTATGAACTCGGAGAGCGGGCGATGAGCAGGTGGAAGTATTATTGGATGGCCGCTGTTTCTGCGCTGGTTGTTATTATGTTCAGTCTTCTTTCGGCTTGGTTAGGAATCATATTGATCATTGTGGCAGGCATCGCCATAATTGTAGTAAGTGTGCTGCTGTTAAAGCTGACATACGATGCGGGAAAACTGGTGTAGAGCTGAAGAGGATGTTGTCATACTAATGTGAAGAGCCGAATCAAACACGTACGTGTCGGGACTCGGCTCTTAGTCTTTGTTAGCGCAGCGGGTATCGCTTGTTCTTATGTTTATCATCGCCTTGGTCGTCTTCTTCTTCCTGATCCTGTTTCTGATCTTGGAACTCAACAGACGTATGACCTGTGATGTAATCGAATGGCGTATAATCTGAGCTTGGCAGCGGATTACCTCGAATAATCTTCAAGCCGATAATAGCAAGCAGAACGATGATGGGTACGATAAGCGCTAGTATAATGATAGGCGTGATATCCATTGGGTCAACCCCTTTGATAAGAATGAAGCACATTTTAACATAGGGTACGTTATCGAGATGAAAAGGTTGCATGAATGAATAGAACGCAGCTTACACGGAAAGAAAATAGCCCCTGATTCCATCTTATGTGGTGGGTAGGGGCTATTTCTGATATTACTTATGATCGAGTATCGATTAACGATTACATCATTAAGAAAAAGATTACTGCTGCGAGAACGATACGATAAATGGCGAACGGAACGAGCTTAATTCGGTTAATCAGCTTCAGGAAGAAGCGAAGGGAGATCAACGCAAACACGAAAGCGCTAAAGAAGCCGACGATGAAAAATGGAATAACATCCATCGTGATATATTCCCAGTGCTTCAAAAGTGATAAGAAGCTTGCACCGGCCATAATCGGAACCGCCATAATGAACGTAAAGTCCGCTGCTGCACGATGGCTCATCCCCATCAAGACACCGCCTGAAATCGTGGATCCGGAGCGGGAGAAGCCTGGCCACAGGGATAAGCACTGTACCAAGCCAACCGTTATAGCCTGCTTATAAGTAATCTGGTCGACAGTCTCAGTCTTAGGATGTTTCGGACCAAACTTATCGGCGATAATCATAAGAATTGCCCCAATAACGAGTCCGATGATGACCGTTTCGGTTGAGAATAAGTACTCATCGATATAATCGTCAAACATCAATCCAAGCACACCGGCTGGGATAAGCGCGACAATGACTTGCATCAGATTCAAGCGCGGACCGTCAGGGGTTTGTCCATTCAACTTCTTCAAGCCTAACAGATTCATAAAACGATCCCACATCAAGACTACTACTGCCAGGATCGACCCCAGCTGAATGACAATCTTGAACGTATTCGCAACTTCTGGTGTAAACATCTCTTTCGTCTGGAACAAGAAATCATCAACGATAATCATGTGACCGGTGGAAGATACCGGCGCGAATTCCGTGAGACCCTCAACCATTCCCAGGATAAGGGCTACAAATGCTTCCCATAAACTCAAATTATCCACACTCCTACAATTCCATACCGAATATTTATTCTGGCACAAGTATAAAGTCCATCTCGTATTATATCGGTTTTTGCCTCGAGATGGTAGTACATGTGATAAATAGCTTTTTATATAAGTTGTAAATCATCATATCGTTTAGCGGAATCTCTCTCTGTAATGCCGCGGTGATATGCCCTCATATTTTGAAAATGAAGCTGTGAAATAGGCTGCAGATTGAAAACCAACCTCCTCCGCAATTTGAAGAATGGCTGAATCACTCTGAATAAGCAGCAGCTTGGCGCGTTCAAGCCGATAGTTAAGCAGATATTGCATGGGTGAGCATCCGAATAGCTGCTTCATACAGCGAGCGATATACACAGGGTGAAAATTTACAGCTTCACCTAGATCTTGAGCTGTTATTTCTTCCTTATAGTGCTGGCGCATGTAAGCAGCCGCAAGCTCCGCACATTGGGAGGCGAGCGGCTTGGTCTGGCTATGGTCGGAAGAGGCTAATTGCATTAATACGTCCTGGAACAGCGCCTGCTGCTTCCAGAGAATGAGTTTGTTTTGCTCAAGGTGCTGGTATTCGATAAGCTGCTGGAGCATCTCAGTCATGAGCGAAGGCTGATCAACCTTCGAGAAAGCAGGCACTTCAACTGTAAAGTACCGTGTCTTGATGTTAGAGAAGGTGCTGTCACGCTTATCCAAGGGTACAATGTTAGCTTCTGCTTGTTTAGTCGGAACGATATTCCATGTACCTGTTGATAGAAAATGAAGCCATATATAATTCGTATCTTCCGTGCATGGCTTGCTGCCATAGTGATAGGCATCTGGACGTAAAATTAGAGCATGACCTTCCCGCACCTCGAATTCGCAATCTTCTTCACCCATGTATAGGCAGCCGCTAATAACGTATAGCAAGTCAAAGCAGCTTAATCCGCGTCTAGCGAAATGTTTATCTCCTACACTCATCGTACTCTGACCGCTGACGATAAAATTAGGCATCGGCGGGAGAGTGAAACGAATAGCTGTCATGAACTGGTACCTCCTGTATGATAGGTTGGAATATCTAAAGTATTCGTTTCCTTAATGATATAACTTCATAGGCTTATTCTCTATAATGTATTCGTTACATCAAGGCTTTGCAACATTTTCATGGATTACATGCAAATGTTCGGACAGATTAGTGGGGGTTGAAATGCTTAAAAATAAGGAAAGTAATATGTCATTATGGGTGCTGGTTTGGCCGATCTTTATTGAATTGTTCCTGCAGTTTCTGTTGGGAACGGTTGATACCTTGATGGTCAGTCGAATCTCAGATGACGCTGTAGCGGTTGTCGGATTCTCCAACCAACTTTTTAATGCGTTGACGACACTGTTCGCGACGATATCGGCCGGTGCGGGTATTTTGGTTGCACAGAAGCTTGGAGCAAGACGACAAGAGGATGCTCGGACTATCGGTATTATGGCATTTACCGTTACAGGTGCTATCGGACTGTTCATCAGTCTCACGCTCATCGCAATACCAGAGACGATCGCGGGCTGGCTGCAGATGCCGAAGAATCTGATGCCTATGGCGGTAGTGTATATCCAAACCGTTGGCGGCAGTATGATTCTGACCGCTATGATGAGCGCACTAAGTACCGTTATTCGCAATACTGGCAATACGAAGGGACCGATGTTAACGGCGATCGGGATGAACGTTATTCACGTGATCTTGAACTATGGATTTATATTCGGTGAGTTCGGTTTGCCGCAGCTAGGGCTTAATGGGGTAGCGTATTCCACGGTAACCAGCCGTCTGTTGGCAGTCATGATGCTGTTGTTTATGTTCATCCATACGTTTGAACGCAGAATTCAATTTAAAGAGCTGTTAACCTTTGAGATGCCGCTGTTCAAAGAAATATTGCGGATCGGCTGGCCGCTAGGGGTAAGCAATGGGAACTGGGTGTTCTCGCAGCTCATTATCTTTACCTTCATTGCGATGCTCGGACCGAAGGAGCTTGCAGCTCGAACCTATATGAGTACGCTCGAATCCTTTTGTGCGCTGCTCGGAATGTCTGTAGCGATGGGCTCGCAGATCAAGATCGCGTATTTATTCGGCGCCAAAAAGTATAAGGAAGCGTATCGCTCAGCTTATCGAGGGTTGTATATAGGCCTTGGAGTCGTTTTCGTAAATGCCCTGATCATATATGTACTGGGTGACAAGATGCTGGGATTGTTCACAGCAGATACCGAGATCATCGCGATCGGTGTGTCGCTGCTAGCGCTTAACGTTCTGCTTCAGCCAGGCAAGATGCTGAATATGGGGCTCAACAGCGGGTTGAATGCCGTTGGTGATACGAAGTTCGTCATGATCATCTCACTCGTATCGATGTGGGGAATTGCAACGGGGATGTCCTACATGCTAAGTATAGAATGGGGCTTAGGCTTGATCGGCATCTATATCTGTATGATATCCGATGAATATTTGCGCGGCTTGCTATGCCTCTGGCGTTGGCGCGGTCAGAAGTACCTGCGCATAGCGCAGGGGTTGCCGGCCAGAGAACCGCGCCGGGGAAGCAAGGGTTCCGCTACATTAGACAGCCCGAGTGCGTAGCATTTAGGGTGCTGATAAGAAGGCCAATTCGCTTGGAATAAGCGGGTTGGCCTTTTTGGGTACGCGCAGCATGTCTGCTGGCATGCATGCATGGCTGCCTGGATGCAGGCAGGTTGCTGGCATGCGTGCTGCTGGCAGTAGGCTGTGTACCGCGCACACTCCCTCGACGCTGCACCCTCGCGGCACATGCGCTGGTGTACGCGAGTGGCTGCGCTTTCTGAGCGTGCACCGTCTTGCATGACCGCTGCTCCGCGCGGGAGATAAGCGGTTTTTATCCCGTTACAGCGAATGGATGAGCTCACCGAAGCGAGATAACGGGTTAAAACCGTCTTAGGAGAGCGCCTGAGAAGGCGAGCGGTGTTCGGCGCGGGAGATAAGCGGGTTTTAACCTGTTACAGCGAGTGGATGAGCTCATCGAACCGAGATAACGGGTTAAAACCGTCTTAGGTGAGCGTCTGAGAAGGCGAACGGTGCTCCGCGCGGGAGATAAGCGGGTTTTAACCCGTTACAGCGAGTGGATGTGTTCATCGAGATGAGATAACGGGTTAAAACCGTCTAAGGCAGATCGTGACCACCGCCATAGTCGTGTAGGAGCATATTTCAATGAACGTGTTCAAAATAGAGGGGTTTAGATAACAAGCCGAGAATGTGTTAGTGTAAAAATATTCTATTTAACTGAGGCATTCTATTGTTGCAATTGAGGCTTAGGAGTGTTCGCAGCATTGGGTCTTTACTATGCAATTCATTTTCCTAATAGAGGTGTAATATGGACTATAGTGTTCTCCAACAGGCAAGAGTGTTATCGGAAAGAGCTATACGCCAAGCAGGGCGAATCGTAAGAGATAGATTCGATAATTTCAGTGAGCTCACGGTAAAGGATCGTTATGGCGATGTCGTGACGGAAGCGGACCATATGGCGGAAGCATGGATCGTTAATCAGATTCAGCAGGCATTCCCTACACACCAGATCCATAGTGAAGAAATAGGCAATATCGGGTCTGAAAGCGACTGGCTGTGGATGATTGATCCTTTAGATGGCACAAACAACTTTGCGATTGGCTTACCTGTGTTTACAATTTCGATTACATTGATGTATAGAAAAGAACCGGTCATGGGGATGGTATACGAGCCGCTGACGGACAGGCTGTTTGCCTCTGTCTATGGTGAAGGCGCCACCTGTAATGAACAACCTATGAAGGTAAAGAGAAGCGTTGATCTGTTTCGAGGAAATGTTGGCTGGATTCAAGGTCATCAAGTCCAGAATGACGCGAAGGCTGTTCAATTAAGACAGCATATTGATGTGAGCTTTAAGCGGATGCTTAGGCTGTGGGCACCCACGTTGCAATGGTGCATGCTGGCGAAGGGAGACATTGACGGAATTATCCTCTATAACTCGGAAGGGGACGATTTGTATTCTGGCATTTTAATGGTGAAGGAAGCGGGTGGAATTGTCGTAGACTTTGATGGTAATCCATTTACAGGGATGGAAGCTGAGCCTTATATCATTGCATGTCATCCGGATCATAAGCAAGAGTTCATTCAAGTCGTTAGAGAGGGGCTCATTTAAGAGAATATGAAGAAGAAGCTAATCCTTATCGAGGGCATTCCCGGGTCGGGCAAATCTACAAGCGCACGATTTATGTACGAACAGTTAAGAAGAAATGGACATAAGGCAAGACTGTACCTAGAGTCAACGGCAGATCATCCATTATTCAGGAAATCGTCAGAAGATAACATGGATGAATGGATGCGATCGTATCTGCTGAACTGGCAACAATTTCTCGCTGAAGACTCCGATTCTTCCGAAGTAATAGTTATGGAATCTGCACTATTTCAAGTGCCAATCTTAAGTCTATTATGCAAAGACATGAATAGAAGCAGCATAATTGCATTTGTCGAGGAACAGGTTGAGATCTTAAGGCAGCATGATGCAAGCCTTCTGTATTTGTACCAGGAAGATAGCTGGGCGGCTATTGATAACATGATCGAATGCAGGGGCGGAGCGCAGCTCATCCTTCGAAAGGATGATGAGTACGGCAGTACCGAATATTATCAGAACCGAGCTCAGCATGAAGGGAGCCTGCATGTTGCTTTTTTGAGAGATTATGCAGATATCGCCGAAAGGTTGATCCAGCAGGTTAAGCTGCCAGTAGTCTCGATCGACAACACCAATAAGGACTGGCGACGTTATGAACAGCAAATGCTTGAACGATACAATCTTGTTCATTTCCCGGATTACGTTTGTTCTGAAGAGGAAATGCAGCGGTATGTCGGAACTTATCGTAACCAAGAGATGGGTATAAACGTTCATATCGAGAGAAGAGATGGCGCGCTATTTATATTTGGCGATCGAAGGTTAAAAGGGCGTGAGGATCACTGCTTCTATGTTGATGATCTGAGCGTGGTGGTTGTATTCGTTGAGCATAAAGGGAAGGTAGATCAGTTGATCGTCGGAGAAAAGGACATCTATGCGAATCGACATGATCAGGGTACGCGGTTCGAGCGGATAGAGGAGTGAAGATGTAAAATAGCGGTTGATCAGCTGGAACATTCACATCTTGGGGAGGTACATATGCATATTGTTACGAATCTAGAGATGCGAAAGATCGAGCAGCATGTCATTGAGGAGATTGGAATTCCTGCATTAGTGTTGATGGAAACAGCGGGGCGCGCCATTGCGGAAGAGGCGGTACGATTCTCAAGAGAACTAGTCGCAAAGAATGGTAAGACGGAGTGTGTACAAGGCTTCCGGTGGCTGGTCATCGTTGGAAAAGGAAACAATGGCGGCGACGGGCTAGTTTGTGCAAGACATTTAGTTGCGATGGGATATGAAGCCGATGTGCTATATGCAGTCCCACCAGAGCAATTGACAGGCGACGCAGCGGTTCAGCGTGATATTATTCGGAAAATGGGTGTACCGCATTCATGTTTTCATCAAGATGCAACGGAAGGCGAGGCTGTTCAATGGAGCAAATGGAACGGCATAATTGACTGCCTGCTCGGAACTGGGACGAAGGGTGAGCCGCGTGAACCGTTTGCGGCCCTTATCCATGAGATGAACAGCAGCGGACTGCCGATCATATCAGCCGATATCCCGAGCGGGCTCAATGCTGATACGGGTGAGATGCCAGGAGCGTGCGTTCGCGCATCTCTGACCGTGGCGCTGTCACAGTATAAGCGCGGGCTGCTGCTGTATCCCGGTGCTGAAGCGGCGGGAGAGGTGGTCGTTCGATCCATCGGCATCCCCGACCACATCATTAGCAGCGCAGGAGTGAATACATTCCTGCTCGATGCCAAGACGCTGAAGCAGCGCTTCGGGCTTGCGCTGCCGCCGCAACGACATGCCGATACGCACAAGGGGACGTATGGGCATGTGCTCGTCGCTGCGGGCTCCGCGGCTATGAGCGGCGCGGGGCTGCTATGCGCGAGAGCCGCGCTCCGGGCCGGCAGCGGGCTCGTGAGCTGGGCGGTGCCGGACCAGTTGTCCGGCAAGCTGATCGGCTTGCTGCCGGAAGCGATGCTGCGCGGCTTGGCGGATGGCGGCAGCGGCGAGTGGAGCCGCACCTCCGCGCAGGAGCTCGCGCTTGCTGCCGCGGGCAAGCAAGCCGTTGTTATCGGCCCCGGCTTAGGCCGATGGCCCGGCGACGCAGCCTGGCTGCGCGAGCTGTGGCAGCGCATCGATGCGCCGCTCGTGCTGGACGCTGATGCGCTGAATATGCTCGCTGACGACACGTGTCGTCAGGTTGCAGACGCGCCCGCCGCGCAGCAGTCGCCATGGCCGCCGCGCACCGCGCCTGCCGTCATCACGCCACATCCCGGCGAGATGGCGCGGCTCTGCGGCCTGCCTACATCTGAGGTGCAGCGCGAACGCATCGGGATCGCCAGCAGCTATGCGCAGGCGCACAACGTTATCGTTGTGCTGAAAGGCGCCCGGACTATCATTGCTGCGCCGAATGGCGAAACATACGTCAATACAACAGGCAACCCAGGCATGGCTACTGGCGGATCAGGCGACGTGCTAGCGGGCATTATCGGCAGCCTGTTGGGTCAAGGACTGAACGCCTTGCTAGCGGCAGCCTTAGGGGTGTACTGGCATGGACTCGCGGGGGACCGAGCAGCAGCCTCCAGATATTCGGAGTCATCACTGCTTGCGGGAGATATCATTGAGGCTCTATGAGGTATGAGCGTCCAAGCATTCAAGAACTTGATGAGGACGCAAGTCACGATTCCGATCATATTCGTTAGGGAGTGAAGCGCGTTGAATCTCGCTAATAAGATCACAATCGCAAGAATCGGATTGATTCCGTTATTTATGTTGTGTTATCAGAGTTATCCGGCATGGATGGTTAATAGCTTCACTGTTGTTGAGTTCTTAGATATATATGGGGTGTACTTTGCAGTAGCCTTATTTGCTATTGCTTCTGTCACGGATAAGCTGGATGGATATGTCGCTCGGAAATACAATCAGATTACGAATCTAGGCAAGCTTCTGGATCCACTGGCGGATAAGCTGCTGATCTCAGCAGCCTTCATCCTGCTGGTGCAGCATCAATATATTCATTCGTGGATAGCATTTGTCATCATTGGAAGGGAAGTTGTCGTTACTGCGCTTCGAACCGTTGCATCTGCTAGAGGGGTCGCACTTGCTGCCGACAGGTACGGAAAATGGAAGCTTGTCATTCAAGTTGTTGCAGTATTAGCGGTCATGCTGAACGAGTCGATGATGCTGCCTAAGCTCGTTGTGCCGATTGACTATTATCTGATGCTGGCGGCAGTAGCAATCACGGTGTTTTTAGGTGTTAATTTCATCAAGAACAACTACAAACGGCTTGAGATCAATCATATGTAACGGACATATAAGTAAATAAAAAATCAGATTCCGTAAGGGGTTGTTCGTGATGAAAAGCGTAGTTATCGCAGTATGCGGCTCATCCGCTGGCGTAGGCAAAAGTACGCTTGTTAATCGGCTCTCGGAAGTTATTCCCGATTCCTCTACGCTGTACTTTGATACCTATCATGAGACGAAGGAGTATCCTCCCGATATTTTCGAGATGATAGCTGCTGGTCAGGAAGTGAATCCAAGGGATATGAAGTCCCCGCTGTTTGATCGAGACTTGCAGGAATTGATAGCAGGCCATGAAATCATCGATCCCGCGAATCGGAAAATAAAGAAGGCGAAAACGATTATTATCGAAGAGCCATTCGGTCGATCTAGAGAGGGAATGCGAGAGATCGTTGATATACTGGTGTGTATACATTTACCGCTAGATATTGCGTTAGCTAGAAGAATTCTGCGCAATATGAGAACGGACTTTCCTCATTGTAAGTGCTGAGGAGAGGATGGAGTTCGTTGATGGCTCATTGGTACAGTATTTGAATGGCGGCAGAATCGCTTATCAGAAAATATTCGATGCGGTAAAGCAAGATTGTGACGTGCTGCTAGACGGGCAATTGCCGCTTGAAGTCATGGTGAGTGAAGTGATGAACAAATTAGATAAGTTGCATTTCCGATAAAAATGATTCCTAAAGAGGTACTTATAGATGAACACAGAAGCAGATATCATACGTCTTGCAGAGCAATATGTAATGAGAGAACTAGAGAGTGACTCGAGCGGTCATGATTGGTGGCATATCGATCGAGTTCGTAAACTGGCCGTAGAAATTGCCAAACGTGAAGGGGCGAACATCTACATATGTGAGCTTGCCGCCTTATTGCATGATGTGGCAGATGAGAAGCTGAATGAAAGCAAAGAAGCGGGTTTGCATAAGGTTGAGAAATGGCTGCTGAATCATATTGAGGATCGTCAGTTGATCGACCATATCATGTTAATCATCTCGACCATGTCCTATCGCGGGGGCACTAATCCGCCGATGACGACATTGGAAGGGCAGATTGTTCAAGATGCCGATCGATTGGATGCGATTGGTGCTATCGGTATAGCTAGAACCTTTCAATATTCGGGCTGGAAAGGGAGAAGCATGCATAATCCAGGGTTGTACGACAAAGCCAATGATACATTAAGTAAGGAGCGGGATACAACCATTCAACATTTCTATGATAAGCTCTTGAAGCTTAAGGAACTGATGAATACCTCATACGCCAAGCAGTTAGCGCAATCGCGTCATCAGTTTATGGAGCAGTACTTGCAGCAATTCTATGACGAATGGAACGCGGTCAAGTAGATGGACACACGTCCAGTACCGAACTGTGAGCGAATGTCATCTTTAAGAAAGAACAACCTAATTTTACAATGGAAGTGAGAATTCTTTATGCCTTCTATTCAAGTCTATCATTATGATGCGTTTGCATCTGAACCTAATAAGGGTAATCCAGCTGGCGTTGTGCTGAATGCGGATCATCTATCAGCTGAAGATATGCAGAAGATTGCATTCAAGGTGGGCTTCAATGAGACTGTATTCGTCCTGAAGTCCGAACAAAGCGATCTGCGACTGAGATACTTCACGCCTGGCCATGAGATGAATCTGTGCGGTCACGCGACGGTTGGAGCACTATATGCTTTATCGACTCGAGGTCTGCTTGAGGCAGAAGATATTGAGATCGAAACGAAAGCAGGTAACCTGCCCATCAAGCTCGAGCGCTCGAACGATCAGTTGACAATTAAAATGAAGCAGAATGCGCCGCAGTTTCTTCCTTTTCAAGGAGATGTGAATGAGTTGGCAGCGTCTATCGGACTTCGAGCAGAGGACATCGATCAGACCAAGCCGATTGTGTATGGGAGCACAGGAATCTGGACGTTAATCGTACCGATTAGAACTTTAAGCGCTTTCGGTGACATGAAGCCTAACAATCACGTATTTCCTGAGCTATGCAGTGAAGTCCCGAAGGCCTCGATCCATCCTATTACGTTCGAAACTAACGATCCTAATTCGTTGATGCACGCTAGGCACTTCTCGTCTCCATATTCGGGTACTGTTGAGGATCCAGTAACCGGAACGGCTTCAGGCGTGATGGGGGCTTATGTTCTGACATACTTAGATCATGAGTCAGCATCGTTAGACTGCGTAGTCGAGCAGGGGATAGAGATCGGAAGGGACGGTAAAGTGATCGTACAGGTTGTGCGTCATGAAGGCAGTATGGATGTATTTATCGCAGGAACTGCGGTATATGTTCAGGAAATGCAGGTCGAGTACGAATAAACAGGTTGAAGCGGGAATGTAAGACTATTTAGCGAATGAAATGAGGCGACAGTAACTTGTTTCTAAGTCCAGTCATACTGTAGAGGTAGAGACCACTGCTGAAGAAGGTGAAGCGGATGTTGGAATCACGAAGCGCTTATCTCATATCCTCGGATTTGATTGGATGCTGGTCAACTTCATTTTTCTCGAAAGCCGCTGATAAGGATACAGAGCTTATCTTTAAGCCTAACGGTGAGGGGCTGTGGAAGTACTCACGACCAGGCAAACATCGAATTACGCTGTTCAAATGGTCGATAAAAAAGGATCGCATCCTATTCCGAGACTTCATCAAATATGTAATTGAAGGCGACGAAGATACCGAGGTCCATTCCATTACAACATCCCCCGTTTCCCGGAAGTATGAAGAAAGATTGATTAAAGGCACAGGGTTAAATTTCGCAGATGCTGAAGTTCAAGTTATCAACTTCTATAATCCTCTCTTGAAAGGGATCAATTCGCAGATGTTTGGACTCATTACGCGCGATCTCCAGAAGAGCAGGGTTATCAAGCTTCTAGAGGATTTCGATACGAATATGCAGGTTTAGTTTACGAATGAAACCATTAATATAAGTACCCATGGAGCAACCGATGATATGGACAAACACTTTTTTGAAGTCTTGCTGGAAGACCATATTGAAGAAGTTCGTACTCTTGATCCCGGATATTCAGGTCATGCAAGCGACGTGTGGTATATAAAGACGGCTTCCGATGAGGTTGTCGTGCGTTCATCTAGACTGCAGACCGAGCCGGATAATAATTTTTGGTGGGGATGCAAGTATTTATTCGGAATTGATCCGAGACATGTTCAATATATGGAGGCGGCGAATACGTTGCTTCAACCGATATCGTCTGTTCCTGTTCCTAAGATTATGAAGAAGGTATACGAGTCTGGACGCGAATATATCGTTGTCGAGCATATGAGGGGACAGACGTTAGAGTCGTTTATCGGTCAACCAGCTTCGATGCTTTATCAGCTTGGAGTATGGTTGGCTGAAGTCCATCGCCATCGGTTCAATACGTTTGGCAACTTGGTTGATCGAAAGATTGGAACGACGAGCAGCTTTCACAAGCATATGGCTGACGCCATGAGTAGAATTGTGGAACGCTACTTTGCAGATCGTGCAGAGATCCGAGAGGAATTAGTTCGTGTGCTGAAGGGAATGGAGACTTTAAGGGACCCTGAAGCATTCTCACCCGTGTTGGTAGATATGGACCCTTCTCAGTTCTTATCTGATGGAGATCGTATAACGGCAATCGTAGATACTGAAGCTTATGTATTAGGGCCGGCAGAGCTTGATTTTATCGCACTCGAATATGTTCTGGATCATGAAGCATCGCTGCCTTTTATGGAAGGATATCAAAGTGTTAGAGAAGCACCTAGTATCTCAGAGGTACGAAGAACGTATCGCTATCTATACCGCATTATGGGCGTGCAAGGTTCTGTTGATCTGCGTTCATGGTATGCACAGCCCTCGTTGTTCTCATAATTTCTCACTAACATACGTTGAAAGGAAATGAATGAATAATGTTCTCCTATACTTATCATGCAATGACACCACAGATTGCTGCAGAGATCTCGAACTGGACTTATGAAGCTCCCTATTCCATGTACAGCATGGATGGAGATCAGGAAAGTATAGATGAATTCCTGAACGGTGACTATTTCTATGTGTTAAATGAAAAAGAGGAATTAATCGGATTTGTATGTGCGGGGGAATCGGCAAGAGCGCCGGGCGGGTATGCACAAGGCGTCTATGAAGACGATCGCTATTTGGATCTCGGATTAGGGATGAAGCCGGAGCTAACAGGCGGCGGCCAAGGCTATGACTTCATGATGAACGGTATATCATTTATGCAGCAGCATTTTAACATTTACAACCTTCGACTTGTTGTCGCTACGTTTAATGAACGAGCCATAAAGGTTTATGAACGGGCGGGATTTGTGAGAGGGACAAGATTCTTCAGTCTTGTTGGCGGGCAGCCGATCGAATTCATCGAGATGAAGCGTTTTGATGTTGGGACTGGGGGAATGGCATGAGTATAGCGAAATTGGATGGATATCGAACGTTATCAAGCATTATTGAGTGGGGAGTTATTCAAGCGCGATTCACTTTCACGGATACAATTGATGAAAGCAAAGTCAGCAACGTGACGATCATCCCGTTCAGTGGAAGCAAGTGCGTTATCTTTCAAGTGGATAATGGACAGTGGGAACTCCCAGGTGGAACGTTGGAGCCAGGTGAGTTCTACCTAGATGGATTAAAGCGCGAGGTGATGGAAGAGCTTGGTGCTGAACTGATCAGCTATAGCGTATTTGGTCAATTCAATTGTATTTCCACTGCTGCAGCACCCTATAAGCCTCACATTCCTCATCCCGAGTTTGTCCGATTAGTGGGCTATGGGGATGTGCAAATCGTAGGTAAACCGTTGAATCCTCCTGATGGTGAACAGGTGATCGCGGTCGAATTAGTCGATATCGATGAAGCAGTACGAAGATTGGAGACCATAGGCAGATACGATATCGCTGACCTGTATAGATTAGCGCACACAATAAGATCAAGTACTTTAGCAGAATCGAACTAGAATCATAAAATTGATAGAATGGAGGTTAGGATATGGCAGCCAGTAACCCAGACTCTTTTTACTATTCTATTATCTCGTTCATTCCAATATTGATGTTTGTCCTGAAAGTCGCTTTTATTGTATTAGGAATAGTCGCATTGTTTTATCTTATTAAGTTATTCAAGGTAGCTATTCATGCGTTACAAGTCTATGTGGCAAACCAGAAGTCGGACCTATCTAGGAGTCGAAATTATGAATAATGGTATGAAAATGATTGACCTAGCTCCTCACGATCATGACTACATTCAACAAACCGCAGCTATCCTTCAAGCTAGCTTTGAATCATGGCCGACATTAGAGATGGCTAAAGATGAAGTTCTAGAATCACTGGACTCAGAGCGTATTAGTCGAATTATGGTTAATGCTGAAGGGAAAGTAGTTGGCTGGATCGGAGGCATCAGTCAATATAGCGGAAACGTCTGGGAGCTGCATCCGTTGGTCGTCCATCAAGAGTACCGCAATCAGGGAATCGGTAAGGCGCTAGTTCAGGACTTGGAGCAGCAGGTTAAGAATCGCGGTGGGATAACGATATACCTTGGTACTGATGATGAATATGATCAGACAAGCTTATCTGGGCAGGATGTATATGGAGATATACCCGGCTTCATAAAGAACTTTGCAAGCAGCGATCATCCCGCGATCTTCTATCAGAAACAGGGCTATGCTATCGTAGGGATGCTTCCGGATGCTAACGGTATCGGGAAACCAGACATTTGGATGGCTAAGCGTGTGAAGTAATAAATGCAATGGATAAATGATCCAGAATATGCTATGGTAGAATTTGTTTATCGCAGCACAGAGAGAATCGTTATCTAGGTAACGATTCTTTTTTAGGTTGATATTGTATTCACTTCATCATTTCAGGAGGGGGGCTGGACATTGCTGGATGTGAACAGAAAGATCGAAGAATACGCATTAAACGCATGGCCGGCGCTGAAAACATTCGTTCACGATGGATGGCTGCTGCGATTCTCAGAGGGCTATACCAAGCGTTCGAATTCTGTAAGCGCTATATTCAACAGCAGCAATGAGGGAGTGAACAGGAACATCGCACACTGTGAGGACATGTACGTTGGCGCAGGATTAAATGTGGTGTTTAAGATTACCCCATTTGTACCAGATACGCTGGACCAGGCGCTCGAAGAGCGAAACTATGAGATCGTCGATCACACCAGTGTAAGATTACTGGATACTTTAGACCATATCCAAGCTCACTCCACTCAGGATGTAGAGTTCTTTGACTGTATGAATGAGAAATGGTTATCTGTACAAACGGAACTAAGCGGCTTATCTGCGAACAATCAGGATATTACGAGGAGATTACTGTCTGGATCACCTTACAGAAGCGCTTATGTGATCTTATATGAAGGAAGCGAGCCTGTGGCGTGCGGGTTGGGAGTAATCGAGGACGAGTATGTTGGACTGTTTGATATCGTAACAGCGGAAGGTTTCCGCAATCGGGGTTATGGAGAGCAGCTTCTGCTGCATATCTTGAGTTGGGCGAGGTCTGCAGGAGCGATGAAAAGCTATTTGATGGTCGTGAAGAATAACCGAGCTGCCATTCGATTATACTCCAAATTCAATTACCAAGAGATCTACTCGTACTGGTATCGCGTTAAAATACGGAATGTTTGAAAAGCGTATTATTAGCGACAGTCTGTAAATACATATGATTCATGTACTAAACGATTATATATATTTTATCCCATAACTTGTATTAGAGGGGGAGGTATAATAGTTGTGGCAAGAAAAGATTGGTAGATTGACATTGTATTGCGAATGTACGGATTAAAAAAATGATGAAGACAGTAAAGGAGTAATGGAGGAGAACCATGTCGATTCTCGAACAACTGCCAGACCAGTTAAGAGCTCATTTGACTGAAGCACCGATCTTCAGCGCGAAGACCGACTTACGGAATGATGGCAATTTCGGCGAGGAATGGATTGCATTTACTGAGCATGAAATCATGGTATGGAACAGCGAAGGCGTGAACAGCTTGAAGCTTGCTGTTAGCGATATAACGGAAGCGCGAGCTGTCAACGGCATCGGAGGCGGTACACTGCTTGCCGATACCAAGCAGGGGCCTATCGTCATCTTGCGTTATACAGCGGCTTTATCAGCAGCATTCAGCTTTGCCGCTAAGCTGCTAAGCGCGATGGCTAAGCAGGAAGAGCTTCCTGCCGCCTCGCAGAAGGAATTCCCGCGATATTGTCCGAATTGCCACAATCCGCTGGCTGAGGGCTCGCAAACTTGCGCGGTATGTAAGAATAACGGCAAAATACTTGGTCGAATGCTGCGTTACGCCAAGCCATATAAGGTACAAATGGTGATCGCGGCCATCTTGCTGGTCATTTCAACCGTTATCGAGCTTATACCGCCATATCTAACCAAAGTGATGATTGACGATGTATTGAAGCCGGACAGCTTGACCTCAACCCTATTGCTAGTAGTGCTAGGCTTAGGCTTAACGATGCTGACGATGTCAATCATGCAGACCGTCAGAGGTCTGCTCGGTGTATGGGTTGGCTCCAAGCTAATGGGAGATCTGCGGAAGGATGTATACAGTTCTCTGATGCGCTTATCTCTCGCTTTCTTTGACAGACGCCAAACCTCGCAATTTATCGGGCGGGTGAACAGCGATTCAGAATCAATGCGGCAATTCATGACCGATGGCGTCATCTGGGTTACAGGTGAAACGCTGCGCCTGTTCGCCATCTTCATCATCATGTTCGGACTTGATTGGAGACTGACCTTGTTTGCTTTGATCCCGATGCCGATCATGATCATCGTGTCGATGACGATCTGGCCGAAGATCGGTCGGCGCTGGTATCAGCAGTGGAGATCGATCTTTCGCTTGAATGTGATCGTCGGCGACTCCCTGCAAGGAATTCGTGTCGTTAAGGCGTTTGGTCAAGAAAAATCGGAAATGTCACGCTACACAGAAGTAAACGAATCTCTCGTTCGTAACAATATTCGAATTGAGGGGTTGTGGCAGGGGGTATTTCCGTTATTTTCATTGATAGCGGGTGTTGGAACATTAATGATCTGGTTCTACGGCGGTTCAGCTGTTATTCAGCAGGAGCTGCAGCTCGGGGTACTGATGGCGTTAATCTCTTACCTGGGCATGCTGTTCGGACCGCTGCAATGGCTGAGTCAGATGATTAACTGGGCAAGCAGCGCTCTTGCTGCAGCAGACCGCATCTTCGAAATTATGGATACGCCATCCGAAGTGCCAGATGCTCGCAACCCTGTGCAATTAAAGGAGATTAAGGGCGAGGTATCATTTGAAGATATAACCTATGGCTATGAGAAGCATCATCCTGTTCTGAAAAAGGTTGATTTGCAGGTGAAGGCAGGTGAAATGATCGGACTTGTTGGACATTCCGGCGCAGGGAAATCGACGTTTATCAACTTGCTATGCCGCTTCTATGATCCAGACGAAGGAAAGATCTGCATCGACGGCATAGATCTGCGTGATATCGGACAGTCCGATCTTCGCAATCAGATCGGGGTTGTTCTTCAGGAGACTTTTCTGTTCGACGGGACGATCGCGGAGAATATCGCCTATTCCAAGCCTGACGCAACACCTGAAGAGATCATGAGAGCAGCCAAAATCGCGAATGCGCATGATTATATTGTCCGACTGCCGGACGGCTACGATACCCGAGTAGGTGAGCGTGGACATCGGTTGTCGGGCGGTGAAAAGCAGCGTGTTTCTATCGCTCGCGCCATCATTCACAATCCTCGCATTCTAATACTGGATGAAGCGACAGCTTCTGTAGATACGGAGACCGAGCGACAGATTCAAGAAGCAATCTCGCGCTTGATTCATGGCCGCACGACATTTGCGATTGCTCACCGCTTATCTACGCTGCGAAATGCGGATCGACTAGTCGTGCTGGATCGAGGCAAGATCGTTGAGGTAGGTACGCATGAGGAGCTGCTTGAGCAGGAAGGTACTTACTTTAAGCTTGTAGAGGCACAGAAGGAGCTGTCCAAGATTAAGGGGGTTGAAGGCTGATGACAGATACTTACGATATTCATTTCTTGGACTCTACCAACGTATTCTTCAGCCGCGGGCAAGGCGGAGTCTTTCAAGGAGTGATCGACGGCAAGCCGTATGATGAGCTGATCGTTTATCGGGCATTCCCTTTCTTGTATATGACGCAGCACATTTCCATTCGCAACGCCAAGGATGAAGAGCTGGGCATCATTCGAGATATGGAAGAATTGGATGAGGAGAGCTATAAGGAGCTGGAGAAGGAATTGCAGTTCCGCTACTTCCTCCCGCGCGTGCAGCGCGTAGACAGCGTGAAGCAGAAGGCGGATCTATGGATATGGGAGCTGCAGACGAATCTGGGCTCTACACGCATGGTGATGCGCAATTTGCACGATCATATGCAATTTGCTGGCGGTAATCGAATCATCATCACCGATATCAACGGTAAACGATGTGAAATTCTCGACTGGACGGCGTTGGATAGCCACAGCCGCAAGCAGTTGACAGATGTCGTATAGAATATTTATGAAGACACGATCATAAAGGTCGTGTCTTTTGTATTGTTACTAAATTGTTCCTTTAATTATATGATGATATTATGTTAAAATGTGGTAATGCACAGTACTTTACGTGAGTTATTGTCTATTTTACACATGAATTAGCAATTCGATATAAGCGGCAGCTGCAGTATATTACACCATAGTCGTGAGGTACTCCTAATGTACAAATATTCGATAGGTCAATATGGTTCATTTGACTACAACAAGTTTCATAGGGACTATAAACCATCATTTCATGGAATAGAAGCCTGTCTCTTCGAGAAGGAAGAGGATACGATAAATTTAGTGAACGAAGCGATGAAGCATGGATTTGAGATAGGCATTCATTTTCCATTGAGGGCAGGCCAATCTGAATGGAGAGATGCTCTGTTTCTATCATCAGACGATATCATTCATCAAGGTTCACTGGAACTCATTCAGCAGGAGCTGGAATACTTAACAAGCGTGAAACCGAGATATGTTCTCTTCCATTATCCGAAGCCCGTCATATTAGACGATCGAGTGGATTGGACAATATGGCGGTTCACAGATCCATTGGAGTATGTATACGAAAGTGAGTATGCGATTGAAGTGCTCATAGAACGTAGTGAATTTCTATTCCAATGGTTATCCGACAAGAGTGAGGAGTTTAACTTCATCCCCGTGTTGGAATTCGATGCGCTGAATCGCTACCTTTATGACACGGAACTGCTGGAAGCATGGCTGGTGAAGTACCCGAAGATTAGACTGTGCTTGGATACGGCTCGATTATATCTCCAGGATCGAATCGATCCGCACTTCCATGCTGCCGATGTGATTCGGAAGTTCGCGAAATATGCAGATGTTATTCACCTGTCTAACTGTCAATTTACCGACAAGGTTGTGCAGCAGCATTATCCGGTGCTTCCTGAGCTCAGTCCATCGGAAGGCTGGGCGCCGATTGAACAGTATTTATCGATCATCCGTGAAGAGAGCAACCATGCGCGGATTCATTTTGAGCATCGTTCCGATTATATTAGCGACGAAGATCTAGAGAGATGCTATAAATGGGTGGACAATATTTTGAATGATATAGAATTTCAGCAGGAGAGCAAGGGATAGTTCAAGAATAGTATTAGCTGCGATAGATTTTTACACAAGGAGTGTTTGAGATTGGCAATTATACAAGTGCTAGATAAAGGTTACGTCAGACTGGTGAATCACATGGGCTCAGACTTAACGGTCGTCAATGCCGCTCGAGTGTCCTATGCCAAGGAATCCACTGAATTGGAAAATAAGGATATTCGGTTGATTCAATTTCTTGCTAGAGAGGGGCACACATCACCATTTCGCCATGCGATGGTTCAATTTGAGATTTATGCTCCATTAATGGTAGCTAGGCAATGGTGGAAGTATGTGATTGGCTCTGCACATATAGAAGGCACCGGCGATAGTCTAGAGGGCTGGAATGAATCAAGCCGCAGATATATTACGGAGGAACCGACTTTCTACATCCCATCGCCAGTTGAATGGAGAAGCAAGCCAGCAAACTCGAAGCAAGGAAGCGGAGAAGTTCTGCCCGAGCAGTTGGGAACTAAGCTATCCGATGAGTTGTCGGCTTATATCGAAGAGGGTATACATAAGTACGAAGCCGCATTAAACGATGGTGTTTGTGCTGAGCAGGCTAGATTATTTTTACCTTCATACGGCATGTACGTAAGATGGTATTGGACAGCTTCCTTGCAATCCGTCTGTCATTTTCTGAATCAAAGATTGGAGCATGACGCTCAGAAGGAGATCCAAGAGTATGCGAAAGCTGTGTTAGAGCATATTCAATCCTTGTTCCCTAATTCAATACATGAATTGATGAACCATCATTAATCACTGAATAGTAGAAACGATCCGGTCTATGATAGCAAGTATCGGCGGCCGGATCCGGTCCGGTTCATCCCTTGATAAAGTTATGTGCAACGAGAATCTCAGCTAAGATGTTGTAAGCCTCTAGAAACCTACATGGTTGCAGAATAGATACTGTTCCTTGATAGAGGAGGTGATTAAGATATGAATTTAGTAATCATCGTATTGCTTGTTATGGTGCTGCTGTTCGCTTCAATTATGATTGGTGTATTCAGCTATAAGAAGAATAAGGTACTTTCAACGATGCTCATCGTCATCCCGATTATCGCGATGCTTGTATCGTTCTTCGTCTTTCGCTGGATCTCTTATACTTCTGCACCGAATTCATTAGCTATAAATGTTAAAAGTGCAGGAGATCATCACAAGATTGTAGGCAAGTGGAAAAACCGATCCGATTACTATTCTTATGGGCAAGATATTATTACGTATTGTTTCAAGCAAACCGATGATTATGTTTCGTTAGACCTCCCAAACCTTGCTGCATCAAAGGATGGGATACTTAATCGAGCAGAGAAAGAATTGCTGTTCAGCGGCCTGAATCAGAATTCGTATTGCAGTTCCTACTCGGTAGGACTCTCTGATCAATATGAGATTCCGTTTTTTCTCGGAAATGATGTTCTTAGCGATGCAGTGGAAATATTCTATACGCACGTCGTGACTGAGCCAATGGATTCACCGACCTACTGGTTTAAGAAGTTGGAGTGGAAATAATAAGTGTGCGAGCATAGAAAAAAGGACGCTGTTAACGTCCTTTCGTCAGTCATTTAGGCCAATATCTTCTTGAACTCCTCTGTTAAGAGTGGAACAACCTCGAACAAATCACCGACAATGCCGTAATCAGCCACTTTAAAGATCGGAGCTTCCGGGTCCTTATTAATCGCAATAATGACACGTGATTGACTCATTCCAGCGAGATGCTGTATGGCACCGCTAATGCCACAGGCAATATAGATTTCGGGTGTAACTACTTTTCCAGTTTGACCGATCTGAAGCGCATAGTCACAGTATCCAGCATCACAAGCGCCGCGCGATGCTCCAACCGCGCCGTTCAATACATCAGCCAGCTCTTCCAAAGGCTTGAAGCCATCAACGCTCTTCACACCTCTACCGCCCGACACAACGATTCTAGCTTCCGTTAAATCAACTTTGCCGGAGGTTCTACGGACTACATCTTGGACAACGGAGCGAAGTGTAGTTGCTGATTGATAGTTCACTTCGACTACCTCAGCAGTTACATCCAGTTCAACAGCCGCTGGTATGTTGTTAGGGCGGATCGTAACGACCTGCGGTCCATCAAGGAATCGCTTCTTCTCGAATGCCTTGCCTGCATAGATTGGCCGAGTATACCATGCTTCGGAGTCTGACTTCTCGATTGCGATAACGTCAGACACCTGGCCCGCATTCAGGTGAGCTGCGATGATCGGAGCAAGATCGCGCCCAATAGCGGTGTGCCCGAATAGAATCGCTTGAGGATTAAGATGGCTCAGTGCTTGGGTTAGCGCGTTATAATAAGATTCTGAATTATAGCTCTCAAGATCAGCATGATCAACAGTATACACTTTACCGTTCACGTTACGCGACAATTGCTCCGCGATTGGGGCAACCTGAGATCCCAGCAGTATAGCGGACACGGAATCTCCGTCATCTTTAACAATTGCAGCAGCCTGCAGTGCTTCCAAAGTCACTTGTCGCAGCTTACCGCCGCGAACTTCCGCGACAACTACGTAAGTAGTGCTCATATGGTCATCCTCCTCATTGGATTAGATCAATTTCGCTTCGGTGCGCAGCAGGTTGACCAGCTCGGCGGCCTGCTGACTAAGTTCGCCTTTCAGAATCTGCCCAGACTTGCGTTCTGGCGGCAGTGACAATGAGATACGCTCCGTTTTCGCAGAAATATCGGATTCAGATAGACCCAGATCATCCAGGGTAAGCTGATGGAACGGCTTCTTCTTTGCCTTCATAATGCCTGGCAGGGAAGGGTAGCGCGGTTCGTTCAAGCCTTGCTGCGCGGTGAACAGCGCTGGCAGCTCCACACTCAACGTCTCGCTGTCTCCTTCAGCATCGCGCAGGACGACAGCGCGGCCATCGGCGATCTCAAGCTTCGTTATAGATGATGTGTGTGGAATGCCAAGCAACTGGGACACACGTACCGCAACCTGTCCGCCGCCCGTATCGACAGAGAAATTTCCGCCGATGATCAGGTCGTAGGATTGCTTGCTTAAGTATGCTGCAAGAGCCTTGGCTATACCATATTCGTCGCCGCTAATTCGATCGTCAGAGATGAGAGCTGCTTCATCAGCACCCATAGCCAGCGCTGTTCGGAGCGCCTCGGCTGCTCGGTCTGGACCTATGGCCACCACTGTGATGGTACCTCCATGCTGATCACGCTGAAGCAAAGCTTCTTCAACGGCATATTCATCGTACGGATTGATGACGTACTTCACACCGTCGTCTGTAATCTGACCATCGCGAATGACGATCTTCTCCTCTGTGTCGAAGGTTTGTTTCAGGAGGACATAAATGTTCATGCAACAAGCTCCTCTCAAATGTTTACTTTAAACCCCTTAAGAAAAAATCAACGGTCTTATCCACTTGTGCGGATAGAGAATACTTGCGACCGGAGATTAGCCAGGAACTAACCACTTCATCCATCGCGCCAAATACGAGCATACGTGTCAGTTTAATATCGAGATCTTGCCGAAAGGTATTCTCTTGAACTCCTTTCTCTAGAATCTGTTCAATCAGGGTGAAATAAGGCTTCACCGTAAGCCCGATCGCTTTGCGCAGTTCAATCGAGCTCTGGCGAAGCTCAATCTGGGTGACATAGGCGAGATTCACATCTTGTTCGAGTTCATTGAAATGGATCTCGCATACTCTGTGCAGCGCTTCCGCTGCTGTACTCGAAGCACGCAAGCTTTCGTTGAACATGTTGACCAGATTGCCAAGACGAACTTGAAATAAGGAGATAAGGATATCTTCTTTGTTCTTGAAATAAAGATAGATAGTACCGTCGGCAACACCGGCTTCCTTCGCGATCTTGGAAACTTGAGATCCGTGAAATCCATTTTCTGCAATAACTTTTAATGCCGCATCTAAGATTATCTCATATTTTTCCATTTTCCTACTTGTCATTGTGCCACCTCGGTGTTAGAATTCAAATTAACTGAATGAATGCTCATTCATTTTTTCTCAATCTTATGGTAAACATTGCCTGTTGTCAATGAGTTCACGATAAGATTTTATTTACGAGGCGGATGTAACCGCTTACGTGAAGAGCTTACGCCATAACCTTAAACAAGTTATAGAAAGGGCGGATCAAAGATGGTGTGGCAGATCGTCAATTTCCTGTTATTTTTGGGGGTAACAGGGTACGGCTTTTATTTGTTCTATAAAGCCGTATATCATCGATACCTTTATGTAAAGCTTGGGCAATCAGTTGATCTCAAGCGGAGCGGGGAGGGTCGATTAGCTGAGTTTATGTCGCAAATATTCGGACAGAAGAAGCTGTTGAAGGATCCAAAGAGCGGTATTATGCACTTTATTATCTTCTATGGCTTCATCATTCTGCAGTTCGGCGCGCTTGACTTGATCGTCAAGGGGCTGATCGGAGGCAAACATCTTCCGATACCAGGCTACGATGTGTTCAGCTTGATGCAAGAAATCACCGTTATCACGATTCTTATCGCGATGGGCTACGCGGCTTATCGAAGGTATGGTGAGAAGCTCGTGCGCTTGAAGCGGGGATGGAAGCCAAGCATCGTCGTATTCTTCATCTTCTCGTTAATGCTTTCGGTATTGATGTCACTCAGCTTTGAACGTCTATGGCTCGGTCTTGAGCCATCTGCGTACGCTCCAATCTCCTCAGGTATTGCTAGCTTATTCTCCTTCATCTCAGAACCCGCATCGCAAGTGCTGTTCTATATAGGCTGGTGGGCGCATCTGCTCATTCTGCTGTCATTTCTAGTATACGTGCCTCAATCCAAACACTTTCACATCATGACTGCACCAATCAACATTTGGTTAAGACGCTCAGAGCCGGTCGGACGACTCAAGAAGCTCGATCTGGAAGACGATACCGCTGAAACGTTCGGCGTCGGCAAGATCGAAGAGTTCACACAGAAGCAAATGTTGGACTTCTATTCATGCGTCGAATGCGGGCGCTGTACGAATGTATGTCCAGCATCGAATACAGGAAAAGTTCTATCTCCAATGCACATGATTACGAAGCTCCGTGATCATCTGACGGAGAAAGGAACCGCGTTAACAGGCAAGTCGCCGCTCGTTCCGGAATATGCTTTCTCTGTTGGCAATGCCCATGCATTGGATAGCGGTGCGGCTCACCCGACGGTGTGGAGCGGCAGCGGCATAACCGATATCCGCTCGACACTTGGTTGGCATAAAGCTTCCTGGACCTCATCCAACAAGAAGGTCGATGAGCTAGAGCTTATCGGCGACGTCATGTCGGAGGATGAGATCTGGGCGTGCACGACGTGCCGCAACTGTGAAGATCAGTGTCCTGTTGGCAATGAACATGTCGATAAGATTATCGACTTACGCCGTCATCTCGTTCTCATGCAGGGAAGCGTACCGCACGAAGGTCAGCGCGCGCTGCAGAATATTGAGCGCCAGAGCAATCCATGGGGCTTGAACCGCAATGACCGCGCCAAGTGGAGCGGTGAAGTTGAAGGGGTCAAGGTGCCTGCTGTTAAGGATAATCTTGATTTCGAGTATCTGTTTTTTGTGGGTTCGATGGGTTCCTACGATCTGCGCAGCCGTAAGATATCGCGCGCCTTCGCCCGTCTGTTGAATGAATCCGGTGTCAGCTTTGCGATCCTTGGCAACGAGGAGAAGAACTCGGGCGATACGCCGCGGCGAATGGGCAACGAGATGCTGTTCCAACAGCTGTGCGCTGAGAATATTGCTACTTTCCAGAAGTATAACGTTCGCAAGATCGTTACTGCATGTCCTCATACATTCAATACATTGAAGAATGAATATCCTGACTTCGGACTTGAAGGGGTTGAGGTATTGCATCATTCTCAGTTGCTGGATCAGCTCATTCGCGAAGGCAAGCTTACACCGTGTCATGAGGTGAAGGAGCGGATCACCTATCACGATTCCTGCTATCTGGGGCGCTACAACAATGTTTATGATGAGCCGCGCAACGTATTGAAGGCAATTCCAGGCGTTGAATTGGCAGAGATGGCCCGTACTCGTGAAAATGGAATGTGCTGCGGCGCGGGCGGCGGCATGATGTGGATGGAGGAAACGTCCGGCAAGCGAGTAAATCTCGCTCGAACCGAGCAAGCGTTGGAAGTGAATCCAACGATCATCAGCAGTGCTTGCCCTTACTGTTTAACGATGATGGAGGACGGTACGAAGATGAAGGAAGTTGAAGAGCGTGTTAAAGCGAAGGATATCGCGGAAATATTGGAGCAATCCGTATTCGGCGACCTTTCGATCAACTTTAATAACCGACATGAAATGGAGGCAAACCGATCATGAACAAACCGATTCGCAAAGCGGCTGTCATCGGCTCTGGCATTATGGGGTCCGGTATCGCGGCACATCTGGCAAACGTCGGCATACCGTGCTTGCTGCTTGATATGGTTCCGAAGCAAGCGACAGAAGAAGAGGCTGCCAAAGGATTAACCATTGAGCATCCTGCAGTAAGAAATCGTCTAGCTGTTAACGCGATTGCGAAGCTGCAGAAGACGAAGCCTGATCCGCTGTATGATCCTTCGTTCGCGCAGCGAATTACACCGGGCAATCTGGAGGATCACCTATCACTCCTGTCCGATGTGGATTGGATCATTGAGGTTGTCGTCGAGAATCTTCAAGTGAAGCAGGAGCTGCTTCGCAAGATCGAGCATCATTGGAAGCCGGGAACTGTCGTTAGCTCCAACACTTCTGGAATCTCGATCAATGACATGTCTGCAGCGTGCGGGGAAGAGTTCAAGCGTCACTTTATGGGGACGCACTTCTTCAATCCGCCGCGCTATATGAAGCTGTTAGAGATTATTCCAGGTGAAATGACGAACCCTGAGTTAATCACACAGATGAAGACATTCTGCGAGAAAGTGTTAGGCAAGGGTGTTGTGCTTGCGAAAGATACGCCGAACTTTATCGCGAATCGAATTGGAACATATGGACTCCTTGTGACTTTGAAGGAAATGGTCGCTGGCGGCTACACCGTATCAGAGGTCGATGCCGTTACAGGACCTGCAATGGGTCGACCGAAGAGCGCGACATTCCGCACGCTGGATCTCGTTGGACTGGACACTTTCGTCCACGTTGCCGACAACGTGTTCCATCACGTGAATGATGAAACGGAGAAAGCAGTATTCAGTACGCCTAAAGTGTTGAAGACGATGGTAGAACGGGGCTGGCTGGGTGAGAAGTCTGGTCAGGGCTTCTATCTGAAGAAGAAAGGTGCTAACGGCAGCGAGATCCTTGCTCTGGATCTATCAACGATGGAATATGCAGTCCAGAAGAAGGCATCCTCCGGTTCCCTTGAAGCCGCTAAGCTGGCGAAAGGCGCGCGTGCGAAGACGAAAGCGCTGCTCAGCGCCGGAGATCGCTATTCAGATCTGGCATGGAACATATTGAAGCAGGTGCTGATCTATTCAGCTGAGAAGGTTGGCGAGATCGCTGACACCGTTGTGGAAATTGACGATGCCATGAAGTGGGGCTTCAGCTGGGAGCTTGGACCATTTGAGACGTGGGATGCGATTGGTCTTGTTCGTTCCGTGGAACGGATGGAAGCAGAAGGACTGACTGTTCCGGCATGGGTGAAGGATTGGATTGCGCAAGGGAACACGTCCTTCTATCAGAAGGAAAACGGCCAACTCTTCTATGTGAGCGAGCAGCGCTATAAGCAGGTGGAGCAGGCCCATGAGATTATTAACCTGCGCAGCTTGAAGGAGCAGAATAAGGTCGTCAAATCCAACACCGGAGCGAGTCTTATCGATCTCGGAGACGGAGTAGCCTGCTTGGAGTTCCACTCGCCGAACAACGCGATTGGAGCGGACATCTTGACGATGATTCAGCAGAGTGTGGATGAGGTGCGCGCTAACTTCGAAGGCATGGTCATTGCGAACCAAGGCCGCAACTTCTGCGTAGGCGCGAATATCATGCTGCTGTTGATGGAAGCGCAGGATGAGGAGTGGGATGAGATCGACGGCATCATTCGCTTGTTCCAGAACACGATGTACAAGGTGAAGAGATTCGAGAAGCCGGTCGTAGCAGCGCCGCATCGCATGACATTGGGCGGCGGGGTAGAGGCATGTATGCCTGCCGACCAAGTGATTGCATCAGCCGAGACGTATTACGGTCTCGTTGAAGCGGGAGTCGGCTTGATTCCGGCAGGCGGCGGCTGTAAAGAGCTGACGCTGCGCGCGAGCCAAAGTCTGCGTCACCCTGATGCCGATCTGCAGCCGATGATTAATCAGATATTCGAAACGGTCGGCATGGCGAAGGTATCGACGAGCGGACATGATGCGAAGCGTCTCGGTTATCTGCAGCCAACGGATCGGATTCTCGCGAATCAGGATCATCTCATCTTTGAAGCCAAGCAGGCCGTGCTTCGCATGGCGAAGGCAGGATATGAGCCGATTCCGCAGGAGAAGATTCGCGTCGTTGGCTCAGAGGGCAAAGCGATTATGCAGCTTGGCGCTATTGGCATGAAGGAAAGCGGATATATCAGCGATCACGATCTGCTGATCGCGAAGAAGCTGGCTCACGTGCTGGCGGGCGGCGATGTGCCTGCCGGAACTCTCGTGAGTGAGCAATATATGCTTGATCTGGAGCGCGAAGCGTTCCTTAGCTTGTGCGGTGAGCCGAAGACACAGCAGCGTATGCAGCATATGTTGTCCAAAGGCAAAGCGTTGAGAAACTAACATCCCAGGGGAGAGTGAGATTCAATGAAAGAAGCTGTGATCGTATCCATGGCGCGCACCGCAATCGGTAAAGCCAAGAAAGGCAGCCTCGTACAGACTCGTGCCGACGACTTGGGCAAGATCGTGTTGGAAGCCGTTATTGAACGAGCGCCTGGTCTGAAAAAGGAAGATGTAGAGGATATCATCATCGGCTGCGCAATGCCGGAGGGCGAGCAAGGCTTGAACTTCGCGCGCATCATGTCGCTGTATGCGGGCTTCCCGGTTACAGTGCCTGCGCTGACGATTAATCGCTTCTGCTCCTCGGGATTGCAGGCGATCGCATTTGCAGCTGAGCGCATCATGCTAGGCCATGCCGATGTGCTGATCGCAGGCGGCGTAGAGAGCATGAGTCACGTCCCGATGACGGGCTTTAAGATATCGCCTAATACGAAGATCGTGGAGAAGATGCCGGAAGTTTACATCGGGATGGGGCATACAGCGGAGCATGTCGCTGAGCGCTTCGGTGTATCCCGCGAGGATCAAGACCGCTTTGCGGTTCGCTCGCATCGTTTAGCGGCACAAGCAATTGCTGAAGGCAAGTTCGTGGATGAGATCGTGCCATTTCAAGTGGAGCTGAAGAGTGTATCAGATGATGGCAAGGTGAATACGAAATCATTCGTATTCGACACGGATGAAGGCGTACGCGCCGACACTTCGCTCGAAGGACTTGCCAAGCTGAAGCCGGCGTTTAAGCTGGGCGGCAGTGTGACTGCCGGTAACGCGTCGCAGACTAGCGACGGCGCTGCAGCGGTCGTGATCATGAGCAAGGAGAAAGCTGAAGAGCTCGGCTTGAAGCCGCTTGCCACATTCCGATCCTTTGCACTCGCAGGCGTAGAGCCTGAGATTATGGGTGTTGGTCCTGTTAAAGCGATTCCGAAAGCGCTGCAGATGGCAGGGATCACGCTTGAAGACGTTAGCTTGTTTGAAATCAATGAAGCGTTCGCCTCCCAATGTGTACATGTCATTCGTGAGCTGGGCATCGATGAAGAAAAGGTGAACGTGAATGGCGGAGCGATCGCGCTTGGACATCCGCTGGGCTGCACAGGCACCAAGTTGACGACGACGTTGATCAATGAGCTTCGCCGACGCGGGGGTGGCTACGGAGTCGTATCCATGTGCATCGGCGGCGGGATGGGTGCGGCAGGCGTGTTTGAGGTTCATTCCTAATAAAATATAAGGAGATGAAAAGTATGAGTCAAACGATGAGCAAGGTGTTGGGCGGGAGCTTTATTATTGAAGATGTAGAATATCAAAATGTAGTTACACCAGAGGATTTCACGGAAGAGCATCGCATGATTGCGGAGACAACAGCCGATTTCGTTGCGGGAGATGTTGTTCCGCATGATGAAGCGATCGAGAAGCTGAATTACGAATTGACGGTTGATCTGATGCGCAAGGCAGGAGAATTGGGACTGCTCGGTGCTGATGTTCCTGAAGCATACGGCGGCTTGGGGCTTGATAAGGTCAGCTCAACGCTGATCAACGAGAATCTGACCAAAGCGTCTGCCTTCGCGCTTTCTGTCGGTGCTCATGTCGGCATCGGCACACTGCCTATCGTCTACTTTGGTACAGAAGAGCAGAAGCAGAAGTACCTGCCAACGCTCGTCACAGGCGAGAAGATAGCCGCTTACTGCTTGACTGAGCCATCATCCGGCTCTGATGCGCAGGGCGCGAAGACGACTGCAGTTCTGACAGAGGACGGTTCCCATTATGTGCTGAATGGCACGAAGCAATTTATTACGAATGCAGGATTCGCAGACATCTTTATTGTATATGCGAAGGTAAATGGAACCGACTTCAGCACCTTCATCGTGGAGCGCACGATGGAAGGTTTCAGTATCGGACCGGAAGAGAAGAAGATGGGCATCAAGGGTTCATCCACTTGTCCATTGATTCTGGAAGATGTGAAGGTGCCGGTGGAGAACCTGCTGTGGGAGGTTGGCAAGGGTCACCTGATCGCATTTAACATCTTGAACATCGGCCGTTTCAAGCTGGCCGCAGGTTGTGTTGGCGGCTCCAAGGATTCGATCGAATATGCGGCGAAGTACGCGAATGAACGCACTCAATTCGGACGCAAGATCTCATCCTTCCCGCTGATTGGGAAGAAACTTGCAGAGATGAATATTAAGTCATATGTGCTGGAGAGCATGGTTTATCGTACGGCTGGTTTATTCGATGTCGGCTTGGCTGAAGTGGATCATGGAAGTCCAAATGTCGGCTACCAGTCAGCCAAGGCAATAGCCGAGTACCAGTTAGAATGCTCTATCAACAAAGTATTTGGCTCCGAAACGCTAGATTTCATCGTAGACGAAGCTGTTCAGATTCACGGCGGTTACGGGTTCATTCAAGAGTATCGCGTTGAGCGCAATTACAGAGATTCCCGCATAAACCGCATATTCGAAGGCACAAACGAAATCAACCGCTTGCTGATTCCGGGTTCATTGATTAAGCGCGCGATGAAGGGCGAGCTGCCGCTGATGCAGAAGGCCATGGCGCTGCAGTCGGAGCTTCTGAGCTTCATGCCAGGTCAATTATTCGAGGGTACGCTTGCACAGGAAACTCATCTGTTGTCGATGGCGAAGAAGATTTTCTTGATGGCTGGAGCGCAAGCCGTACAGAAATATCAAATGAAGCTTGAACAGGAACAGGAAGTGCTGAGCCATCTGGCTGATATGATGATCTCGGTGTTTGCGATGGAAAGCGCCTTGCTGCGCACTTGCAAGATGATTGATCGAGCAGGAGAAGCAAAGTCGCAGAATGCGATCGATATGACGATTGTGTTTATCCATGACGAGTTCGAGAAGATTGAACAATGGGCGAGAGAGGTTCTTGCACATATGGAATCAGGGGATACGCTTCGCACTCAACTCTCGATCTTGAAGAAGCTGGCAAGAAGAACAACGGAAAATACCATTGCTATGAAACGTCAAATCGCTGCCAAAGTTATCGAAGCAGAGAAATATATAGTCTAAATCATGTCCCGAGATTGGAGCTGTAGTCATGCCCAATAAACCTTGGTTAGAGAGTTATCCAGTCGAGGTCCCTGCGGAATATCCATATCCTAAGCATAATTTGGCGCAACTGTTAATTGACACAGCAGCAAAGTATCCTCATAAGACAGCTCTAGACTTTATGGGAAAGAAGTTATCCTATCAGACATTGCTAGATTCGGCTTACCGTTTTGCGAATGCCTTGCTTCGGCTTGGCATTCGCAAGGGTGACCGAGTCGCCGTCATGCTGCCGAACAGCCCGCAGTGCGTGATCGCTTATTACGGCACACTCCTAGCAGGCTGTACCGTCGTGATGACGAATCCGCTCTACATGCCGCGTGAGCTTGAGCACCAGTTAAAGGATGCCGGCGCTCGCATCATTGTAACGCTCGACGCACTCGTTGCTCGCGTGAAGAAATCGACGGAAACCTCACCTCTGGATTACATCTTGGTTACTTCAATTAAGGACTACTTGCCATTTCCAAAGAACTTGCTGTATCCGATTAAAGCTAAAAAAGACGGCATGGCGGTTACCGTAGGGTATGACGAGAAAGTTCGGTCCTTTGTCCAGTTTCTCAAGGATTCAACGGCTCAGCCGATATCCGTTCCTGTTGATTCTGAAGAGGATCTGGCGCTGATTCAATATACTGGCGGAACAACAGGCTATGCCAAGGGCGTCATGCTCACGCATCACAATATGATTGCGAACACGATACAGACCAAGTTATGGTTCTACCGTGCCAGGGTTGGCGAAGAAAAATATTTGGCAGCGCTTCCTTTCTTCCATGTATTTGGAATGACGGTGCTGCTGAATCAGGCTGTCTACTTGGCGGGAACCTTGATTCTGCTGCCGCGCTTTGATGCGAGTCAAGTGCTGAAGGTGATCGATAAGCAAAAGCCGTCTGTATTTCCAGGAGCACCGACCATGTATATTGGCTTAATAAATCATCCGGATGTGAAGAAGTATGATTTATCCTCGGTCAATATCTGTATTAGCGGAGCTGCGCCGCTGCCGTTAGAGGTACAGGAGCAGTTTGAACTGATTACCGGAGGCAAGCTGATTGAAGGCTATGGACTAACCGAAGCTTCACCAGTTACACATGTAAACAACATATGGGAGAAGCGTAAGAGCGGCTCGATCGGCATTCCAATTCCGGATACCGAATCCCGCATCGTGAATCCGGAAACAGGCGAGGAATTGCCGCTTGGGGAAATAGGAGAACTCGTGATTCGCGGCCCGCAGGTTATGAAGGGGTACTGGAAGCGTCCTGAAGAAACGTCACAGACGCTGCGGAACGGTTGGCTGTTTACGGGTGATCTGGGTAAAGTCGATAGTGAAGGGTATGTATACATTTTAGATCGTCGCAAGGATCTGATCATCGCAAGCGGCTATAACATCTACCCGCGAGAAATCGAAGAGGTGCTGTTCGAGCATCCCGATATCGAGGAAGCTGTTGTTGCCGGCATCTATGATCCATATCGCGGTGAGACCGTTAAGGCGTATATCGTGCTGAAAAATGGTTGCAAGCAGGATCCGGATGGGTTGAAGCGTTGGTGCAAGGAAAGATTATCGGCGTACAAAGTACCGCAAGTTTACGAATACCGTGAGTCACTGCCGAAGACATTGGTTGGTAAAGTGCTGCGCCGCAAGCTGATCGAGGAAGATGCCGAGAAGATGAGCAAGCAGCAGAAGTCGGATCCGCCAGTACAGGTAAACAGTAAGTAAACTCGGGTAGATATCACACATCAGGAACAGGAGAGCGTCTACTATGGAAATGGAAGCTATTATGAACCATCCGTATTATTCTAAACTCGCATTTGCAGCTAAAAATACGTTCTGGGAATATCTTGGCTGCAATATCGAGGAAATAAGCGACAAGCATGTCGTCGTTTCACTGGATATTAAGCAGCATCATCTGAATCTGATCGGTATTCTGCATGGCGGCGTACATGCTACCTTGATTGATTCCGCCATGGGGCTGATTGTGATGCTGGTTCGTCCGAATGAAAGTGTAGTCACGACGAACTTAAACTTGAACTATTTAGCACCGATGTCTGAGGGCCGTATCTATGTAACCGCAGAAATGGTGCATAGTTCACGGAAGATGATGACGGCGCAGGCTTATGCGCGTAAAGAAAACGGTGATCTGTGCGCTACCGGTACCGGAACATTCCGAGTCATCGATAGACCGGTTACTTCATCCGACAGCGGAGGTGATACCGATGGCCATACGCGATGAATTGCAGCAATTAGCAGATCTGATGCACGCGGAGCCGGAAGCCATACGTACGCTGAATGCTGTATATCAGTTCAATCTGGGAGATAGCGAGACCTATCAGGTCAAGTTTCAAGAGGGGAATGTCGAAGTCGTCGACGGAGATGCCTTGACTGCGGATTGTACGCTGACTCTATCAGCTGACAATCTGCGCAAGCTGTTGAAGGATGAGCTCAATACCACGATGGCGTTCATGATGCGCACGCTCAAGATTGATGGCAAGGTAGGGCTTGCCTTAAAGCTGCAGGAAATATTGAAATCGTATACGAGCTAATGAAACAGGCTGCCGCGGCAGCCTGTTTTGTTGTGACTACGACTACTTGCCCTTGCGGGTCAATTGCGCCAGCATATCCCACTGCTCGTCGTTAACCTCGAGCAGGTCATTGAATTGACCGGCGCCCTGCAGCCACTCGCCGCCATCAATCGTGATCACTTCACCATTAATATAGCTGGCGTAGTCAGATATGAGGTAGGCTGCAAGATTAGCCAACTCTTCTTTATCGCCAACACGCCGCATCGGAATGCGGTTCATCATCCGCTGCTCTAATTCTGGCGTAGGCATAAGCCGCGACCATGCTCCATCCGTCGGGAATGGTCCCGGTGCAATCGCAACTTGGCGTATTCCATGTCTCGCCCATTCTACTGCGAGAGATCGGGTAAGCGCCAGTACACCGGCTTTCGCGGCTGCGGACGGCACGACAAATCCTGAGCCTGTCGATGCATATGTAGTCACAATGTTCAGCATCGTACCGGAATGCCCGCGCTCGATCCAGCGTTTGCCAACTTCTAATGTCGTATAAAATGTACCATGAAGCACAATGTTGAGCACTGCGTCTACGGCGCGCGGGGACAGCCGCTCTGTTGGGCTGATGAAATTGCCCGCCGCATTGTTAATCAGCACATCGATACGTCCGAAATGCTGTTCAACAGCTTCAACTAGATCTTGAATCTGAACGGGGTCTCGAACATCGCATGGCTTATAGAACACGGTATTGTCGCTGGTGCTCATTTCCTCAGAAGCCTTCTTCAACACTTCTTCACGTCGGCTAGTAATTGCTAAGCGAGCGCCAAGCCCAAGAAACTTCTCTCCCATAGCGCGTCCCAGCCCTGTTGCTCCTCCGGTGATCAGGACAACTTTATCCTTCAGCAAGTCGTTTGAGAACGGTCCCATGATTCATTCTCCTTTTCGGAAATGTGCAATGCTTCAACGAAATAAAACTTCCGATATATAACTAATATAGGTAAAATGAGTCGTTTAGTATAGATCATTCAGTCAATTATCTCAAGAGTATATTAGTAAAATAAGGATAATATGTATTATTTCGAATGCGTAATGTGGTAACATGTAATCAATAAATCAATGTTCATATGTAAATGAGAACTTAGCATAGTGAAGGAGATAGCGATGAAAGCGATAAATAAACTTGCTTGTGCTGTTATCTGTTCCATCATTTTAGTAGGCTGCAGTTCGGAATCAGTCAGTCAACCGCTAATAGATTCTTTCGAGAATTCTGCAAAGAGGGTAGACATATGGAGTTCCATTCATTATGAGTTAATTACGGACGAAAGTCTTATCAAACAAGTAGAGCCATCGGCTGAGCCTGGCTCGATCCTGGTCAATATTATGGTGGATCTTATGAATAGAGGCGAGATGCGCGCTGAGTCTATTCATTATACATTTAATGAAGCAGTTCCGTATCGATATACACACGGAAGCGGGACAGATGAACCTGGACATGGATATTTGGATCAAGGGGAGCAGTATCGGATGTATCGCTACTACACGTTTAGCAATATGGATGATGTGAATGACTTCATAAGCAATTCAGTCATCCGAATCGAATGGAAAGAAGAAGAATCAATCAACCAGCTTCTATTGAAGATGCCTGGAAAGCCGACTCAATAGCCAACATGAAGTCATCAATTATGTTAGATCACCTGGATCGTATCACACAATCTAGAGAGGAATAAGAACAATCTGTATGAACATACAAGTGATCATCTCAGAATATAGAACGGAATGGCAGCAAGAGTATGATACGGAGCGTGTTAAGATACAATCTGCTCTGCAAGACATATGCGTCGAGATTGAGCATATCGGGAGCACCTCGGTTCCAGGCCTGGGAGCTAAGCCAATCATAGATATCATGGCGGGGGTGCGAGAACTGGAGCATGTGGGGCAGGCTCACATTGATCGTCTTGCAGCAATTGATTTTAAATATGTACCGAAGCAGGAATTCCCTGAGCGGTTATTTTTCAGAAGAGGGCTATGGCGTGCTGGAACGCATCATCTGCATATCTATCGGCATGAAAGCGATCAATGGAATAATCAGCTCTTATTTCGCGACTATATGAGAAGCCATCCGGAGGCTGTGAAGGAATATTACGACCTCAAGAAGCACCTGGAGCAGAAATACCAGCATGATCGACGTTTATATACCGACGCCAAGTCCTCGTTCATCGAGAGTATCATACAACAAGCACAGCAACTAGAGCGAATGAAAATAACTACAAATTAACTTTCCCAGGTTCCCTCTGTTTTTGTAATCTGCCATTTTCCGTTTTTGTAATCAATAACGATCTTCGTTCCAATTGCCCCGGTGCCAGATCTGTACTTGGAACCTTCGATAACAATTCGATTCTTTGAAATGTCAGTCTTCTCGACACGTAATAACACGCCATGAAGCACCAATGACTGGGGGTCATTTAAACCCTTTTCTATTAGTTGCTCATATGTCGCTTCCATGACCTCGACGTTATATTTTTCAAAATAATTTAGTATTTGATTCTTATCTGTTTCATCTATATCCTTAAAATTACTCATGTCAATTGCAATATACTTCATACCACTATTTAGAGCTTTATCAATTGGCATGTATGAATCTAATGCCAAACTATACAGCTCTCCCATATCTTTTGTGGGAGTGCTGTTTGAGCATGCAGTTGTTAATATTACGCTAAGTATCACCAACCCCAATAACACTTTATTTAATCCCATATAATCCCTCCTCACTACATCAGACGGAATATATACTGTTATGTTGCAATCAATATTAGGGTTGTAAAATGGATGTGTAAAATTTATGCTAGTTAAAAGCTAGGTTAATCTGTTATCTGAGTTGCGGTTGAGGGGTGATAAACATGAGATTCGAGTCAAAGTATGTGAACAATAATGGTGTATCCATACACTACCTAGATTCCGCGACGGTTGCGAATCCAGCGCTTGTCCCATTAATCATCTGTCCTGGTCTGTCCGAAACGGCGGAAGAATACGTTGACGTACTCGAATATCTGCTGCCGAGAAGATGCGTAGTGCTGTCATTTAGAGGGAGAGGCAATAGCGGCACTCCTTCGAGAGGCTACGACCTCGAGGAGCATATTAGAGATATCGAATGTGTGCGATCAGATGCTGGAATTGAACAATTCCATCTCTTCGGGTATTCACGAGGGGCATCTTATGCGCTCGGTTTCGCTCATAAACATGCGGACAGCATTCGATCGTTATTGCTGGAGGATTATCCGCCGGAGCATAAGGAAATGCAGCTCGAATGGGCAGATGAATACATACATGATTATTTAATCCCTTATCATCGTGAACTCTATATACGAGAGGATGCTGTCAGAGGAATACAGGCAGATTCCACTCAGATTGATCTCGCATACAAGCTGGAGCTGCCCGCACTTATTATGAGAGGCTTGCTGCCAGGATCCTTAATCAACGATGCCGATCTCTGCCGATATAGGAATATGATTCAGCACCTTACGGTCAAGGAGTTCGAACACTCGAACCACAATATTCGGGGTGCGGAGCAGAGTTTGTTATTCGCGACTATCTATCAATATTTAGCACAACATGAGTAATGCTGTTTACGATTATTGGAAATAACGGTCCGAGGGGATCGTATTGATTGAGGATTCTTTTCGTATTGAGCCAAGGAGGACTGACATGAAATACCCGATTATATTATTTGACGCTGATGAAACTTTGTTTGACTTCGCGGCTACAGAATCATTCGCATTAACGCAAACATGCAAAGAGATCGGAATCGAGTGCGATGAAGCACAGATAGCAACTTATAAGAGCATTAATAAGCAGTTGTGGAATGAGCTGGAGAAGGGGCTTATCACCTCTCAAGTGTTGAGAACGGAAAGGTTCAGAAGATGGTTTGCCGCCCACAATTGGCAGTCGGAGTTCGATGCTGAAGGAGTAAGCTCTGCTTATATTAAATATTTGGCTGAGGGCGCGTTCTTAATTGACGGCGCGGTTGAGCTGTGCGAACAATTATTAAGCGCTGGCTACCGTCTGTCGATCATTACAAATGGCATTAAGGAAGTTCAACTTGGCAGAATCAGCAGATCCTTACTTCAACATACGTTCGAGCACATCATCATTTCTGAAGTGACGGGCTATCAGAAGCCGCAGACCGGCATCTTTGATTATGCGTTCGACAAAATGGGTATACGGGATAAGCAGGGGGTTCTGATGGTAGGCGACTCACTTAGCTCTGATATTCAGGGTGGAATCAATTATGGAATCGATACGTGCTGGTATAACCCGCAGCGGAATGCCAATTCAACTGGAATCGTTCCGAATTACGAAATTAGCGAGCTATCCGAGCTGTTGATGTATGTATAAGGGATAAGTGAATATGCGCAAATTGGAAGGAGACTACTAGATAATGGCGATTGCCGAGATTACGATTATCCCTCTTGGGACAGGTACAACGAGTGTCAGTGAGTATGTTGCTCGCATTGAACATGTGTTAGCGGGTCTGGAAGGTGTTTCTCATGAGCTTACGCCAATGAGCACGATTATTGAGGGTCCCATAGACCGTCTGTTTGAGGTCATACGCGTGCTGCACGAAGTACCTTTTGAGCAAGGAGTTGGCCGCGTGTCGACTTCCATTAAGATTGACGACCGTCGCGATAAGCCGAGCTCTAGAGCGCAGAAGCTTCAATCTGTAGCTGAGAAGCTGAAGCATTAACATGAAAACGTCCAAATGGCTGTGACTACCGCACACCATTTGGACGTTTTGTAGTTGATATAGATTACATAAACGAAGTTATCTCATCCATTGGCAGTCGGGAAGAACCGTATGCAGGGGCTGCTGCTTTGCCTAGAGCTATTAATATGATAGGGAATTGATGATCCGGCAGCTCGAAGCGTTGTGCAAATTTCGCCTTATCGAATCCGCCCATCGCTACCGTATCGTAGCCGCGATCTTTCGCAATCAGCATCAACTGCATGGAGATTAATCCTGCATCAAAGCTGGCGATATTGCGCAATGCCGCTTGCGGCGCATTTGAATATATTGCATTCGTTGAAGCAACCATACGCTCTTTACTTACCTCATCCATGAAGCCTTCCGCCACATTTTGAGAATATATTTGTTCTACTTTTTTATACATTTCATAATCGCCTATTACCGCAATAACAGCAGAACAAGTTTCTACTTGAGCTTGATTGTTGGCAATCGCACGCAATTCCTTCTTTACTTCTTGATCCTGAATGACAAGAAAGCGCCAAGGCTGCAGATTGCTGGATGATGGAGCAGAAGCGGCTTGCTTCAGCATATCCTTAATTTCTTCTTGATCTATTGTAAATGATGGGTCGTAGACACGAACAGAATGACGTTCATTCATAACTTGTTCTAAGTGTGACACTGATGATTTCCTCCTAGATGGATCAAATGATATTTCGTTTATAACTTACCATTGGTTAGTTGCTGAAGTCAAGTGTTTGAATTTTAAGATGTATTATAGATGCTGACTGTCTGTTTCATCTAATATAATGGAATAATAAGGGATATATTTTAGCGAGAGAGGTGAAGGTATGGGGTTATTTTTAAAAGTAATCGGGATTGTCATGCTTGGATGGGGCGCTATGCTGGGAGTGAATGTGGCAGAACCCATCACCGTAATTGTGAGTATTATAGGTGGGTGTGTGCTAATGGCGCTTGGCCAATTTGTCGATGTCTTCGAAGATATGAGGAACCGTCATTCACTGGAATTGCCGCTTAGTAAGCAGCAGGTGAGAACCATAATTAGGCACTCCACGCGATATCAATTTATCTCCAATGATCTGAAGCTATATTCGGATGGCAGGAAGGAGTACCCGCTGGTTCTGTTAGAAGGCGAGCAGTACATTCGTGCAAGTCTATTTCATGAATATATGGTTCATGACGAGAACGAATATACCTTCGCGTTCCCTGAGAGAGAAGCGGTTATTCTAAATAGTCACTATACGTATTATGAAGGAGTAGAGCTGTTCGAGTTAGATGACGTATTGTTTGTAAAAGTGACTAGCTTGGGCATAACTCTCAACCTGAATAAGAATTGTATGATGATAGGGCATTGATTGATAAACTACGGAGAAGTAGAGTTTGTGAAGACCGTTTCCTGATGCAGAATAATCAAAATGACCAAAAGTAGCAAATTTCCCATGATTACCATCATAGTCAAAAGAGTCATAATCCCGTAATATTAAAGGTTGGCAGGTAGAGAAATATAGGAGAGTGACTATGGTGGAGTTGCCAAAAACATCTAAAACTAAAATTGTAATTCGCGTAGAAATGATCAAAGATACAGAAGCATTTGGACGAGTAGCTACTGCTATCGGTGAAGCAGGCGGCGATATCGTGGCAATAGATGTCGGTAAATCTGATCAGAACACAACAATTCGTGATATTACGGTTAATTTGAATGATGCGAATGGAAGGAACCTCATTGCGGAGCAGTTGAATAAGCTTAATGGTGTTAAGGTTCTGGAGGTGACGGATCAAACCTTCTTTATGCACTTAGGCGGGAAGATTGAAGTTACACCTAAAGTGGCCATTAAGTCTCGAGATGATCTATCACGCGTCTACACGCCTGGTGTAGCCAATGTATGCATGTCTATTCACGAAGATCCTGATAAAGCTCATACGTTAACGATTAAGCGCAACACCATTGCTGTCGTTTCAGATGGTACAGCAGTATTGGGCTTAGGTGATATTGGCCCACTTGCCGCAATGCCTGTTATGGAAGGCAAGGCGATGCTATTCAAGCAGTTTGCTGATGTTGATGCGTTCCCTATCTGTTTGAATACTCAAGATACGGAAGAAATTATTGAAACGATTAAACGGATTGCTCCAGCCTTCGGCGGGATCAACCTTGAAGATATCTCATCACCTCGATGCTTTGAAATTGAGAAGAGACTAAGTGAAGAAATTGACATTCCTGTATTCCATGATGATCAGCATGGAACAGCGGTTGTCCTGTTGGCAGGATTATATAATGCAGTGAAAGTAGTAGGCAAGCGTCTTGAAGACTGCAAGGTCGTACTTTGCGGTATCGGCGCAGCGGGAACGGCTTGTACCAAGATATTGCTTGCAGCGGGCGTGACGCGCATTATCGGTGTGGATCGCATGGGTACTCTCGTTAAAGGTCAGAACTATGAAAATGAAACTTGGCAATGGTATGCGGAGAATACGAATCCGGAGCGCGAGACTGGATCATTGTCCGAGGTCATTGAAGGCGCAGACATCTTCATCGGTGTTTCCGGTCCTGGCGTATTGAAACGCGAGCATATTAGCAAGATGGCGAAGGATCCTATCGTGTTCGCGATGGCTAATCCTACACCTGAGATACTCCCTGAAGAAGCAGAAGGGCTTGTACGCGTTATGGCAACTGGTCGCTCGGACTATCCGAACCAGATTAACAATGTGCTCTGCTTCCCGGGCTTATTCCGAGGCTTGCTCGATTGCCGAGCATCGCAGATTACGGAAGAGATGAAGCTTGCAGTTGCTAAAGCGATCGCATCCGTCATTACCGAGGATGAATTGAACGAGTATAATATTATTCCGAGTGTGTTCAATCCTCATGTTGCGGAAAAAGTAAAAGAGGCTGTCATTCATGCCGCCTGCAGTTCAGGCGTCGCTCGCCACGAGGATCTGGGCGCATAGAAAAAGTTTATGAATATATGGGGCTGTCCCGTAAGTAGATTTGATTACTTGTGGGAGGAGCCCCATTTTTACATGTTGACAAGTACCTAATTTGATAATGTCTTACAATTTCACAAAACAATTGATAGATGTTAAACTTCTACATATATGTTAGGCCGTTCAATCGTACATGGAAGAAGGTGTGAATCGATGAACTATAATGAGAGGCTATTGCAATTAGGAGCCGACTACCTGCAGGATTCAATACCGGCAGATCTAGTATGTGCATTTGCTGGCGGTTCAGTAGGCCGAGGAGAAGCGGATGAGTACAGTGATCTGGATCTGATTTATTATGTATTAGAATCGAATAGAAGTGACAGCTACAATATCATACACAACAATCAGGCGATCCAACTGGATATTCATACGATGCCTCAACGATCAGACATCGAACAGAATCCTTGGGATTATCGATTTATGCTGGAAGCAAAGGTTATATATGATCCTGTCGGCAAGTTCAAACAATTGCGAGATGAAGCAATATCTTATCTGAACTCGCGTGAGGGCCGTCAGCTTATGCTAAAGCAGGCTAGTGAAGTTGTACAGTCTCGAATTCAATGGCTGCATCACAGCATACAAGGAGAGCAGTGGATAACCGCGGGGCTGGCAGCACATTCTGCCGTGATCGACGCAGCGTTTGCATACGCTTATTTTACTGACGGAGAGGTGTCTACAGGGGGATTGTTAAGATGTCTGAGCGAACTCGATTCATACGAACTGCTGAAACAGATTGTATTTCCAGCGTGCTCACACCCGTCAGAGGTCGATCGATGGCTTAAAGCTTTGAGCATGTACAGCACCTATGTGCGTGAACGATATGGAACGAACTTCGCATTAGATAGCACCCAAGATACTCTCGTCAGACGAAAAGCCGCTCGATATATGCAAAATGGAGACTGGCACAATATCCATTGGCAACTAGCAGGAGAAGCATTCTGGTGCTACCTTTCAATAGCGAAAGAAGGCATGACCTTGGAACAGCATATTCACCAGCTGCCTGCATCTATTCAAGCTGCGTTGAACGATCTTGGTTTTAAGCCGCGCTCCGTTGAACAGTTGGCGCAATTAGAGACTGCAGCAGTTAGTATCATGAAGGAGATCAAGATGATATAGGAGACATATGCGATGAAGGGCATAAAATGGATTCGATATTCAGCAACAACAGTCATTATCTTGTATTCACTATGTGTGCTTTACTTGATGCTGTTTGGATTTGGAAGATCATATATTCAAGGCGAAGAGTTAAGGTACAATTTGACCCCTTTTGTTACGATCAAGCAGTTCCTGCAAGTGGATAACTTTAACTTCAAGATCTGGTTTATTAATTTAGTTGGAAATATCGGAGTATTCGTTCCGTTCGGTGTCTTGATCCCAATCATCATCAAGGTGCGGCTTTGGAAATTCATTCTGATGTTTATAACAAGCATTACGATCGTGGAACTATTGCAAATGCTAAGCAGACGTGGAAGTTTTGATATCGACGATATCATTCTGAATACGTTGGGAGTATTCATAGGTTACGTTATATATAGATGCCTCTTATTTATTGTCCGAAGTCCAAAAGCCTCTAAGTCAATCAATTCATAGATAATGGCTTGCGACTTGCCTAGCAGTTATGTAACAATGAGCTTATACTCATAATTGGAATATACTCCAACATTATGTTAAGTCGCATGATGAGTATATAGGGGCAATATTTCTCTCCTGAGAGTAAGCAACGCTGTATTACGGATATAATGCTGTTAAGGAGACGTGTCGTGAATGGTCCGCAAGTTAATGAATCGCTTTACTGAAGAAATGGTAGTGCATTGCGGTAATAATCTTCTCGCGATATATCTCACTGGGAGTTTTGTCAGAGGAGAGCAGACAGCAGAATCAGATGTAGATGTAATTTGCTTCTTTCATTCACTATCGATAGAAAGTATGTCGATTGTGGGGAAGCTTATTAACGGATTAAACGATTCCGATAGCAAATTCGAGCTGAAGCCAAAGTGCTTGACTTTAAACGAGTATATGAATCTTGGGTTCAATCGTTATATCAATCCATTATTATATTATGAAGGACAGCTCATCTATGGTCATGAGCTCCTGATAAAACCCTCTAACCAAGCTCTCTTGAGCTTCAGCAAGAGATTGCTGGCTGATTCTGTGATGAATCTCCGTAATCACTTATCCAATATTGAACCAGCGGGACTACTTTCAGATGGAAAATTGCGTAATTTGGTTATTAAGTCTTTATGTGTGGCCTTGCGTGTAGAACGATTATTAGCGACCGACCAATTTCCATTCAGTTACCATGAGCTATTGTTAAGTGACATTACGGTACAGGAGCAAATTGTTGTTGCTTGGCTAATGATACCGGATAATCTGAGGTTCGATGTCCTGAACGATGTGATGGGTGTGCGCAAGACTCTTATGGAAGCGGCAGCTGCCTTAATGGATCGACTTCACACTATCGAAATCTTATAACAACCAGGGAGCCGTTCCTATAAATACAATACAACGACCGCATATGACCCGGCCTAGAATCGCAAATATCGATGGCTGGGTCTTGCTGTATACAGGAAAGGATGATGAGTTATGAACATTAATTCTATTACACTCCCTTCAGCATGGGGGAGAGATGTGAAGCATCGACACATTTCCAATGGTTCATCTTCTCTTGTGGTTTGTTTTCCAGGGCTTAGCTATTCATGCGATTTGCCGGTATTGTATTATGCTGCGAAGAGCGCAGTGGAGTTTAATCACGACGCATTGCTGCTGGAATATGGCTATCAAAGTGCTAGAGTACCGTTTAACCGAGATGACATGGATCAGATTGTACAGGAATGTAAGGAGGCGATATTGCAGGCAGCCTCCTCATATGAGCAGATCATATTTGTGAGCAAGAGCTTGGGCACACTTGTGGCTGGTGAAGTTGCCGCTGCTATTGATCATTTGCCCATTTGTCATCTATTTTTAACACCGATTAATGCATCCGTTCCATACATCCAGAACAATAGAGGGGCTGTAATTTACGGCACGAAAGATGACTCATTCAGTGAGGACAGTATTCGTACAATCAAGGGTCTTCAGGATATTGAAGTATTTCCGATTCGGGAAGCTTCACACGCTCTGGAAGTTGATACCGTCAGTCATTCTTTGTTGGTTATGCGAGAAATCGTTTTGATTTATAATGACTTTTTCCAAAAGCTACGTTAAACTCAACTGTTCTTGAACATTGGTGAGCCGAATCTGGCGCGACATAAAGAATTCATAGTTCCTGAAGAACTTCAAAATAAATTCGATAAGGATCATTTAGATTAATCTAGCAGCTAGGGAGGTGCTTACATGTGGAACCGTTCATATTCTGTCCGTTGTGTGGAGATAAGCTAACAGGTACATATGTGATAGGAAAGAGTTATATACATTGTTCTTCAGGTCATTATACGTATTATCCGAATCAAGTAGTTGGTGCAATCGGGGTTGTACATCACGAAGGCAAGATCCTATTAGAGCGCAGAGGTATAGAGCCGGGATATGGCTTATGGGGATTGCCGGGAGGTATGGCAGAGCAAGGAGAATCGATTGAGAAATGCATCATCCGAGAAGTTTATGAGGAAACAGGACTGCAGATCGAAGTGATTTCATTACTAGATGTACTCGGAGGCATGCAAGCCTGTATCGTTGGGTATGAGGCGAGAGTTGTCGACGGCAGCATTCGAAAGTCTGAAGAGTCGCTCGAGCTGGCGTGGTTTTCGATTGACCACATTCCGTTTGAAGAGTTTGCATTTCCTCGTCATGCCGCGATATTGCGAAAATGGATGGAACACAATTCTTCATATCGAGGTACTCTATGAGTGAATTGATCCCTTCTATACAACAGCTTCAACATATTGAAGATTCCGAAATTGACTATATGAACAACCGCATGCATGCCATTAAGAGTCGAAATGGCAACCCAGAAGGTGTTGAGGTTGAACGATTCGGGCACACGATCTGTTTGTACAGTAGAACGATGCCATGGCCGGCATTTAATACAGTCAAGGGGCTGTGTAGTGCGGATCTGGAGCATTTGGATTCGATTATAGAATTCTATCGCTCTCGCAATCGCAAGATACAATTTGAGATCGTACCTGCTCTAGCTGATCATTACGTACTAAAGTCGCTTGCAGACCAAGGATTTTACCAATCTGGATTTCACGCGTCTTTATATATCGAGCCTATCGAATTCGCACTCGAACCGGATGAATATATTACGATTCGAGAATTGCATGAAGATGAGCTCGAGCTGTACGCGGCCATTCATTGCAAAGGGTTTGGGCTAGGGGATGACGGAATCGCTAGCGTTGCACAGAACAATATCGTGCTGTTTCTTCAAGATCAATGGAAGTATTATGTCGCGGAATGGAACGGTGAGCCTGCTGCGGTTGGCGTAATGTACATAAACAATGGAATTGCCTCCTTAACGTCTGCGGCAACGCTGCCCCAATACCGCAATAAGGGATTGCAGCGGCGGTTATTGATGCAAAGAATTGAAGAGGCCTATCAGCATCGGTGCTCGATGGTGGTCGGTCAATGTGCTCTCTTGTCTCAGAGTCATCGCAATATGGAGCATGTCGGGATGAGGATCGGATACGTGCGTGCGACATGGACTGAATTAACCTATTAATCTCATTGACCCAATAGAGGTGCTGCACAATGTCAATTGTTCGAGTCGGAATCATAGGCACGGGGTTTGGATCGTCAGTCCATGCTCCGCTATTCAATCTCCATAAAGGGTTTGAAGTGCGTGCAATTGCTAGTGTATATCGAAAAGATAAGTTGATCGAGTATAATACATTCTCCGGAACTCGTGAATATTCAGATTGGAAAGAGATGCTTAATCATGAAGATATAGACCTAGTATCGATTACATCGCTGCCGGCACTTCATCAGGATATGGCGCACTATGCGCTGTCGAAAGGACTCCACGTCCTATGTGAGAAACCGATGGCTTATAATAGCGAGCAATCCAGTCGCATGGTTGAATCACTGGGGCATTCCAATAAGCTTGGCTTCGTCAACTTTCAATGGAGATGGCTTCCCGTAAGGCAAGCGATCAGATCGATACTCGATCAGAAGCGGTTGGGAACTGTTCAACATATTCGTTATCAAGGAAGCTTCTCGGGATATCAAGCGTTGACGTCAACTCATCTTGGATGGGAAGGCAGGAAAGAACAAGGCGGAGGGATGCTGTTCGCGATTGGATCTCACATGCTCGATTCGCTGATGTGGTGGATGGATCAACCGATTCGTGATGTGTACGCGATGATGGAGACGAAAGTACCTCATCAGATAGGGGAACTCGATGCAGAAGTACGAGATGCGGATGATGCATTTCATGTAGTGGGCCATTTTGCAGAGGGTGCTTCGTTTTCGGCTGAACTGTATTATCCCGCGGTTCGTGGAACCGGCTGGCTGCTTGAAATCTATGGAACTCAAGGGACGCTGATCATGCAAATGATCGAGAAATAAAAGTCAGCTATGGCGGTGAGTTTCAAGCCGTTGAAGTGGAGAATATGGAGCCGCCATCGACATTGAACTCCCCAGCCAAGGATTATTACAACGGATTCCACCAAATGATGAACGCACTGCATACGTCAATCATGAATGGAACATATATGCCTTCCTTGGCGACGTTTGAGGATGGGCATCGAGTTCAGTAGGTATTGGATGCTGTTAGGCTCTCTGCTGAGCAACATGTACGAATAACGTGCCTATAATGTGTAGATAGATTTCAGTTCAGACATAAGGGGCTGACTCATAAGTAAATGGGAAAGCCCCTGTTTTAAGCTCGGGAGACGGTTAGGAAAGCTGAGACGTCAATTTTGTGCATCTCAGCCCTTTTTCGAGCTGATTTTGGAGCTGAGATGTAGTTTTTCGACGTCTCAGCTATGTTTTCCGGTTCGCTGAGGCGTTTCTGCCATCTGAGACGTCAATTTTGTGCATCTCAGCCCTTTTTCGGGCTGATTTTGGAGCTGAGATGTAGTTTTTCGACGTCTCAGCTATGTTTTCCGGCTCGCCGAGGCGTTTCTGCCGTCTGAGACGTCAATTTTGTGCATCTCAGCCCTTTTTCGAGCTGATTTTGGAGCTGAGATGTAGTTTTTCGACGTCTCAGCTATGTTTTCCGGCTCGCTAAGGCGTTTCTGCCGTCTGAGACGTCAATTTTATGCATCTCAGCCCTTTTTCGAGCTGATTTTGGAGCTGAGATGTAGTTTTTTAACGTCTCAACTGAGATAGACCGTTCCAAGATGTCGAGTTCAAGTTTGTCAATTTATTACCGTTAACAATAAAGGGGTTGTCCCAAAAGTCATGTGAAAAATGACTTCTGGGACGGCCTCTTCTTTGTGTTCGCGCACATAGAAGAGGTATTGATCAGGATTGCAGTTTAATTTACGGTTACAAACCACTTACTTAGCATAAAGTCAATATTATTTCGTAAATAATTATGACAAAAAATCATCAAAAATAAGAACAATGTGTGGCAGTTTGGAATAGAATGGTATATAATGGAACAAAATTAGATGTTTAGAACAGCGGAATAAAGGGGGCGCAGCTTCTAACTTACGCATATACATAACCTTTATGATTGTAAGCGATTGCAAATATGGCGAATATGTGGCAAATGTTGAGTCGTGAGCGCATATATTCTCATATCAAACTGAGAGGAGTACATTTTGATGAAAACCCAATCCATATTTAAAGCCAAAGGCCCATCAGGTCTTGTCTATTTCGCTTATCTAAGCGTGTTAACGATCATGTACACCTATATCTCATTGCATGGTTTATTGCGCGGCACGACGTACTTGTTCATAGGCTTAACGGTTATTAATGTTATCGTGCTGCTCATTGCTGGATTGCGCACCCTCAAGAAGCCTGGCGATATAAGGTTAGGACATAACACAATTACGCTAATGGATAAGATCGTTCCGGTTGAAAATATTGACGAGATTATCATCCAAGGGTATTGGAAGCCTGTGGTTGGAATCCGCTTGAAAGGCACGAAGATCCTTTCTTCCAATCAATGCTGCAGATTCTTGGAGCGTGAGGATGATGCGCTTAAGGCGATTCGTCAATGGGCGAATCTGAATCAAGTTAAGATAAGCAATCGACCATTTCTGAGATGGATCTAGTATAATAGGAATAAACAGACCTTCAACTCAGCTTGAAGGTCTATTTTATGTATTAGGAGAGTGAAAGCAATATGCTGGCAGGACCTAAACCGAAAGTGATAACCTTGTGCGGCTCAACCCGATTCAAGTCTCAGTTCGAGGAAGCCAATAAAATGTTGACGTTACAGGGGAATATCGTATTAAGTCTGGCATTCTTTGAGAAGAGCGAGGGTATATCGGTTACGGATGAGCAGGTTGAGTTGTTCGGCAGGCTTCATTTTCATAAGATCAACATGTCTGATGCCATATATGTAATCAATCCAGGTGGATACATAGGAGAGAGTACGCAAAGAGAAATAGAGTTCGCCCATTTAATGGGAAAAGACGTGGAATACTTAGAGATTTAATCCTTACATAGCTCGAGTATGTGACGTTTGAAAAATGAACAGTGCTCAACTTCTTGTAACCACTGTCCGATTAATCATGGTAATATATGGGCTATGAACTGCATTTCATAAATAGGAGGCAGCACCGCATGAATAAAAGACGCATCACAGCTGAAGATCTGTATCGTTTCACTTGGATTAGCGATCCAACAGTTAATCCGGTTAATGATCGTATTGCTTACGTTTTCAGAACAGTGAAGAGTGATAAGAGCGGGTACCAATCTCGTATTTATGTAACGGATGTGAACGGCAGCAGCCATAACGCATTTACACAAGGTGAGCAGGATTCCGCTCCGAGCTGGTCACCAGATGGCAGCAAGCTGGCATTTCTGCGTAAAGTGGATCAGAAGAGTCAAGTGTGGTTTATTCCTGCGGACGGCGGAGAGGCCTACGCGGTTACTTCTGCAGAGCAAGGTGTAAATTCATTTGCTTGGTCGCCAGATGGCGGCATGCTGCTCTATTCCTCAAAGGTGAAGCTTGGCGAGTCAACCTCTGCTGCTGACACGGAGGAACAAGAACAGCCTGCTAAGCCTGGCAAACAGGCAGTAGTTGTGGATCGTCTCCGCTCTAAGGCTGATGGAGCAGGTTTACTGGATAGCACGCTGCGGTCGCATTTGTTCGTATATGAGATCGGTAATGGATGCACAACGTCCATCACTTCAGGCGAATATGATGTTTTGGACTTCGCATGGTCTCCAGACTGCGCTTCGGTCGCATATACAACGAAGTTGTTAGAAGATGAGACGATTGATCCGGACTTAACCTTGAAGAATGATCTGTTCATCGTTGATCGTGATGGTAATAAGCATCGTCGAGTCACCGACTCGCAATATAATATAGGGAAGCCAGTCTATTCGCCAGATGGCAGCAAGATTGCTTTCTTAGCAAGCGATCACAGCTATTTCAATGCAACTACAACCAAACTATATTCGGTAAATTGCAATACCGGTGAAGTGGCATGCCTGATGGGGGGATTGGATCTGCATCTCGGCAATTCCGCTGTTACGGATATGAAGATGGGTCCTTCTGCGACACCTGTGTTCAGCAGCGATGGAGCTTCCATATACAGCCTAATCACAACAGAAGGCAGTGTACATATTGGTAAGTTCAGTATCGAGGGCGGCTGTGAAATGGTCGCAACTGGCGGACGTGAAGTTATTCAGTTCGCTAGTACGAATAACGAACAAGAGCTGATCATAGTTGCGGCTAATGACCTGATGCCAGGTGAACTGTATCGGCTCGATACCGCAAGCTTGGACGAAGTTCAATTAACGAGAGCCAATGCTTTGTTATGGGATGAGCTGGAGCTCAGCAAGCCGGAATCGTTCTGGTTTGAAGCTTCGGATGGCGGCACGGTACAGGGATGGATCATTCCGCCAGTAGGCTTGCAGCCAGGTGATAAAGTGCCAGCGATAGTCGAAATACATGGCGGGCCGCATGCGATGTATGTCAATTCGTTCATGCACGAATTCCAACTGCTTGCGGCACAAGGATATGCCGTTATGTACTGCAATCCTCGCGGGAGCCATGGCTACGGTCAACAATTCGTGAATGCTTGCCGCGGAGATTATGGCGGTCGCGATTACATGGATGTAATGGAGCTCGTGGATTATGTAACAGCTCACTATAATTATGTAGATGCTGATAAGCTCGGCGTAACGGGCGGCAGCTACGGCGGATTTATGACGAACTGGATTGTAGGTCATACCAATCGATTTAAGGCAGCCGTGACGCAGCGTTCGATCAGCAACTGGATCTCTTTCTATGGCGTAAGTGATATCGGCTATTTCTTCACAGAGGATCAGATTGGCGGAAATGCGTGGGATGATCTAGAGAAGCTGTGGAAGCACTCACCGCTGGCCTATGTGAATAAGATTGAAACACCGCTGCTCATTTTGCATGGAGAAGAAGACCTGCGTTGTCCGATCGAGCAAGGAGAGCAATTATTTATAGCTTTAAAACGTCAAGGCAAGAAAACTCAGTTTGTTCGATTCCCTGGCGCTAGCCATGATCTGTCACGCAGCGGTCATCCTGAACTGCGCGTGGAGCGCTTAAATCGAATTGCTGGCTGGATGAACGACACCATATTGAGCGAGAATCTTGTATCAACTTCGGCATTTGTTAAATAGATATTCATAGATATTAGAGTAAAACGAATACGGAGTTGAGGTATATGATTCTTGAGGTTGCTGTCTTGAGGGTAAAGCCCGGTTCGATAAATGAATTTGAGAGCAGCTTCAGAAAGGCGTCGAAGATCTTAGCTGGCACGAGAGGGTATATTCATCACGAGCTGTATAAATGCGTTCAGGAAGATCTGAAATACATTCTTCTCGTCAAGTGGAATTCCATCAAGGATCATACAGTTGGCTTCGGGCAATCACCTGAGTATGAGGAATGGAAAGCGCTGCTGCATCATTATTATGACCCGATGCCAGTTGAAGAGCATTATGTTCAGATTAGGACGGAATAGAAGCTGAATGCAAGGGAGCCGCTAAGGCTCCTTCTTTTTTTGTGTTTAACATAGATACCCAAAAGTGAATTATTATATATAATAGATAATTATGACATCAATCGATTGAACGGAGGAAGACGAATTGACGAAGCGAATTCTGTTCACAGGAGGCGGATCTGCAGGTCACGTGACGGTGAATCAGGCACTCATTCCTCATTTTATGAATAGAGGTTGGCAGGTTACTTATATGGGCTCCCACCAAGGGATCGAGGCTCAATTAATGAAGCAGCAGGAGCAGGTCAGATATGTTGGGATATCAACAGGAAAATGGCGCCGTTATAAGGATATGGAGAATATCAAAGATCCCTTTCGCGTAGTGAAGGGTATAATGGAGGCATATCGCCGCATTAGGGAAATTCGGCCAGATGTCGTATTTTCTAAAGGTGGATTCGTCGCCGTACCCGTCGTGCTGGGAGCATGGTTAAACCGAGTCCCTGTCATTATTCACGAGTCGGATATTACGCCAGGGCTCGCCAATCGAATCTCCATTCCGTTTGCAGCCAAAGTATGCGCTACTTTTCCAGAGGTTGCCGCGTCTATACATAAGGATAAGGCCGTTCATGTAGGGGCTATTATCCGTGAACAGCTTCGTCATGGACAACCAAGCAGAGGATATGCTTATTGCGGATTCACGAACAGTAAGCCCGTCATTCTCATCATGGGCGGAAGCTTGGGGGCACAGCGCATTAATCAGGCGATTCGGAATAATCTAGATCATTTATTACAGAAGTATCAGATCATCCATATTTGCGGAAAAGGACAGATGGATACAGCTATTCAACGATATGGTTACTTGCAGGTCGAATATATTCAGGATGAGCTTCCAGACTTGTTGGCGATAACAGATATGGTGATATCTAGAGCGGGCTCCAATTCTATTTTCGAGTTTCTGTCATTGCGCAAGCCAATGCTGCTCATTCCATTGTCGCGTGAAGCAAGCAGAGGGGATCAGATCTTGAATGCGGAATCCTTCAAGGCGGCAGGTTACTGTGATGTACTGCTGGAAGAACATTTGACAGATTCCTCACTATTAGATGCAATCCAACAGTTGGAAGCACATAAGAGCTCCATGATTGATAAGATGTCGCATCACGATCAAGATCAAGCGATCCATAAAGTGATAGATATGATCATTAACGTCACTAAATAAGCGTAAACCTGCGGAGGTGCTATTGCTTAATGGCGGTTAAAACCTGCAAACATTGTGGAGAGTCCAATGCGGAGCATGCTCTTATATGTACCGTATGCAGCAGCTCATTACGAGATATTCAGGCCGAGGGGACACCTAACGACAGCAAAGAATATACCTTGCTCAACGGGGCCCAAACGAAGATTGCTTGTTGGCATTGCAATGAGCTTTCTGACCGCGATACGATTAAGTGCAAATATTGCGGCAGCACATTGGTTAAACAAACGACGGATGCTCGACAATACTATCCTAGTGAAGAAGAAGGAATTGGGCTTGGTGTCATATTGCTGTATATTGTCACCCTCTTTATCCCTCTAATTGGCTTAATCGTAGGTGGTATTTACGTATTTAGTGATGACCCTGACAAACGGGGAAGAGGTACAGCCTTGCTGATGTTTGCAATAGGGGTGATCGTGCTGTTTTATGTTCTTGGAATCTTTGAATTCATTGGGCTTACGTAGTCTAATTCGACACTGTCCGAGCTATCGGATGGTGTTTTTATTTGTACGAATATATATTATGTAATATGTGATACACGAGCAGAAACATGCTATGTTATGATTATGACAACCTTTATATAGAGGAAGGATGCTCTATGAAATCGAAGTTGATTCTCATCGAAGGCTTGCCAGGCTTCGGTAAATCTACAGCGGCGCGGCTAGCGAGCGAAGTACTGAAAGAGACAAATGCGCAGCCTGAACTAGTGCTGGAAGGGGACCTTGATCATCCAGCAGACTATGATGGTGTTGCTTATTTTACAAAGGAACAGTTGTTTAATCTTGATGTAAAAGACAGTGATCTTCATTCACTCATCATGAACAGCGTAATCCAACAGGGGAAGCACTACGAGCTTCCTTATCGCAAGATGATCCAGAAATATGGTTCCGACTTCCCAGATGACTTATATAAGCAGATCTTTGAGCATGATGTTTATGAATTGCTCTTACATCAGAATATACAGCTCATTACAAGCCGTTGGCAGCAGTTCGCAGATCGTGCGCTTCTGGAAGAGAAGACGTACATTTTTGATTGCTGTTTTATTCAAAACCCGGTAACGATCGGGATGATCAAGTATGGAGCTTCCGAGAAGATAGTCACTCGATATGTAAATCAATTGGCTAACACCATTGTCAAGCTGAATCCATTAGTCATTTATATTGATCAGGATGATGTGGAGGCATCTTTCAGGAAGGCTGTGTTGGAGCGGCCTAAGGAATGGTCTGAAGGTTTCATCCACTACTATACGGAGAATTGGTATGGTCAAAGCCGCAATTATGAAGGAATTGAAGGTACCATTCAAGTGTTGAAGGAACGTTATCAAGTGGAAATGAACATCTATGAACAGCTGACAATTCCTAAGGTGAAAGTTAATAATTCTGATTATGACCGCTATCGCTGCAAGCAAGAGCTTTCTAAGGTTATACAAGCACATCTAGATATTTGAATCGTTAAGCGAGTGTAAATATTGCGGCCACAGAGAAGGAGAACACAATATGAAACAAACGATAATCGTAACAGGCGGAGCGATCATTCGGGATAGACGCGGCAGAGTGCTGCTGCAGAAGCGCTCCGATTATGGAAATTGGGGACTTCCAGGCGGAGGCATGGAGCCTGGTGAGACGATCGAAGAGACAATGTTGAGGGAAGTCTCTGAAGAGACAGGATTAACCGTATCTCAATATCACTTATATTCGATATATTCGGGTCCTCGAATGCAGTATCAATATCCAGATGGCAATGAAGTTGTATTCGTCATGTTTCTATTTGAAGCAGAAGCGGATCTAAGCAATAGAGTTGAGCCGGACGGTGTAACCTTAATCTATCGAGATTCCGAAAATGAGACGCAGCAGCTTGTATTTAAAGACTTGATGTCAATCGATCTTCAAGATATCAGTACTGTCCAACGACCGATATTTGAAGATCTGATCAACCAACGTCAAACGGAACTGCTGCGTACATAATTCGGCAATATTCTATAAGCGAAGTGCGATTGATTCGATTATTGCAGCCACACCGGCGGCTGCTAATATAACGATAAGCCATATGGCGCCTGGAACGAATAGAAATAGAAGGGTCAAAATAATTGAAGACCATACTCCTGTGCACCAATGGCACATCAAGATTCGTCCAATCCATCTGCGCAGCCCAGTGCCGCGTGCATCATGCATGACGATTAGCTGCTGATCATCATCATATTGTTCTGTTCTCACGATAAAGATATTACGCAGCTTCTCCGTAATATCGTCATAGACAATCAGATGAGTCAGGCGAAAGCTAGCAAACGCCAACATGATGAAGTACAGCCAAGTAAAGTTCTCCATTGCAAGATTCCTCCTTTGATATGACAGAAGCATACCTATTCGTACACCCCCTATGTTCGTCCAATCCTGCTAGCGAATATTTCATATACTAACAGCAGATCATTCGATAGGAGGTGATGTACAATGTGTTTCTGCCGTTCTGATAAAGAAGCTAATGCCAAAAAACCAAACATGACTTGGTGGAACAATGGACCGCGTAAGGTATCGGCCGATTATCCCAACAGAAGAAATGTTCAACAAGCCAAGAAACCTATGATGATACCTGCACCTAGCAAAAAGTTCTGGTAATATGCTATTACTATATGCTTCCTTGTCTATTTGGTGAGCCTATTCGTATGATCTAAACTCGATAATCCCTTCTTGAATGCTAGCTTGCTTTCATTAGGGGATTCGAGTTTCATCTATTTATATTGGAAAGAAGAGTTGCAGGCAGGTTTGGAAGTTATATTTAAGTCTATCTAGGATTATGACCGGTTGGTCTGACGTAGAGCATGAACTTTACATTTAGCATTAATTACCTTGAAATGGTACAAAATAACACTGATTTGACTACCGCATCAGTATACTAATCTACATACTGCTTGCTAGCTCGTTTATGTGGACTCAGGAGCCGCTATTTGTGAACTTTTCAGGGTCAGTTAGGGTTTTGCGGACACAGAAGCCGTTATTTGCTTGGAAATGATTGATTATCCGGTGATATTGCAGGAATAACGTCTCTACGGTCCGCGAACAGGGCAATTTGGCCACTTTAGGTACAAATAACGTCTCGTGTGTCCGCTTCGGCAATCGAAGAGGGAACTCAGGTTGTGTTTTTCTACATTTCCTGCAAGAATATAAACGTCTGGCCGCATCTTGCACATCTACGCAGGTGCGGTTTCCATTTATTAACAGAGTATAATAATAAAGAAACAGCGTATCCTTTCGGAGCGCTCATTCGTTTATCTAATGAATGATCAGCAAGAGGAGGCTCCATATGGCTAAACAACAGCTTAACGAACATCCCTCAGCATCTCGGCAAGCGGGCTTCGTATGGGAAGAAGTACGCTCCGACCTCATACAATATTGCACAAGCTTGACACATACTCGTTGGGACGCGGAAGATTTGGCACAGGATACGATACTTAGACTGCTGCCGATGCAGCAGGAGTGGGAACAGCATCCTGCACCACAAGCATTTATGTTGCACATCGCCAAAAATAGGTGGCTGGATCAGAAGAGGCGAGAAGAAACAGCTCAGCGTAAGGCGATGGAATTGACTCAAGCAGCCACTGTGCCGATTGAACAAGGTGTTGAGCTCGATGAAGCGCTCCGACTGCTTATCACTTGCTTATCTCCACTTCAACGTGCGGTGTTCTTGCTGCGAGAAGGCTTTAACTTCTCCAATGCTGATGTAGCGCGGCTTCTTCAGACGACTGAAGGCGCAGTCAAGTCGGTATTGAATCGCGCCCGCAAGGCGGTGAGTGCGGCAGCTGATCTGCACAGTTACTCTGAGCAGCTTAGCGGGGACGACAGGCAAGCTCTGCTTCAATATGCGCAGGCGCTGCGTATTGGCGATGCAGCTGCAGTAGTTCGTTTGCTGCAGACCGACTCGATCGATCAAGTTCAAGCGATCAGCCATCTGCATGTGATGGCTGCCCAAAAGCCAGCGCGCAGAGCGTCAAACGGTCCAACGTGCTTACTTTCGAAATACCATTTTGCTGCAGCTTAAAGGGAGGTTAATGATGAGATGAATGTTATTCCTTATGTCATCGAACAGACAAAGGGCGGTGAGCGGAGCTATGATATTTACTCACGCTTATTGAGGGATCGAATCATTATGGTCGGAGATGAGATTAATGATGCGTTAGCCAACTCCATTATCGCCCAGCTGTTATTTCTAGCCGCAGACGATTCGGAGCGGGACATCCAGATGTACATTAATTCACCAGGCGGCTCGGTAACGGCAGGCTTCGCAATCTACGATACGATGCAGCATATTAAGCCGGACGTCTCCACGATCTGCATCGGGATGGCTGCAAGCTTTGGCGCGATATTGTTGGCCGGTGGAGCTAAAGGGAAGCGCCTCGGGCTACCTAACTGTGAGGTTATGATTCACCAACCTCTAGGTGGAGCGCGCGGGCAAGCATCAGACATCCGTATACATGCAGAGTGGATTCTTAAGACACGTGAGAAGATCAATCAGCTGTTGGCTGATCGCACAGGGCAATCTCTGGAGCGCATTGCCAAAGACAGCGACCGGGATTTCTTTATGAACGCGGAGGATGCGCTTGCTTACGGCCTCATCGATAAGATCGTGACCCGTTAAGCGTAACTAGTAGACGAACGATTCCATGCTACACACATCTAGAAGAACAATAGACTGTGCAGAGATCTGCGGTCTATTGTTCTTTTTGTCGATTGTAAGTGATGCTATACTTAACTCAACATTTCAAGGCTTTAGCACGCATCGCTTCGCGAATGCGGCTCCTTTGCTGGGCAGGGTTTATTAACACAGTATAGAAAGGAAGGCAACGATGCGATACACAACGATTTGCTTTGATCTAGACGGAACTTTAACAGATCCGAAAGTAGGAATTACAAAGTCCGTTCAGCATGCATTACGAAAATTTGATATTTACGTCGAAGATCTCGACCAGCTTGAACCGTTTATCGGGCCGCCGCTAATGGAATCCTTTAAGATCTATTACAATTTCAATGAAGCGGAAAGTACTCGCGCGATCGAGGCGTATCGTGAGTATTTTAGAGAACGCGGTATGTTGGAAAATGAAATCTATCCTGGTATTCGCGAGCTGCTAGTTCTATTAAAACAACAGAAACGTAAATTATTCGTAGCGACTTCTAAGCCAACCGTATTTGCTGAACCGATAGTAAAGCATTTTCAGATTGACCAATACTTTGACGAGATTGTCGGGAGTGAGCTCGATGGTACTCGAACAGACAAGGCTCTTGTCATAAAGCATATATTAGATACCTATAATTGTGATCTTTCGTCAGTCATTATGATAGGCGACCGCAAGCATGATATAATTGGCGCTCGTAAAAATGAGATTGACTCGATCGCAGTAGGGTTTGGGTATGGTAGCGAGGAAGAATTGCAGGGCAGCCGGCCAACTTATTTTGCTCCAGCTGTAGGAGATCTGACTCAATTATTTAGCAAGATATAACCTCCGCAGTGCTGCATGCTTAGTGTGTGAATTGACATAGTGAGTAATGAGAGGAAGTGGAAGCGTGAAGGTCATATACGAGCGATTGCTGACTAAGGAGCTCCAGCATCAGTTGGAGGATGCTTACAGGCGTGAAGGGTCGATACGAGCAGAGAGCTACTTCGCTGATTGCTTGGAACAAAATTTAAATGGAACACGAATAACAGTCGTTGCGTTTGTGGATCAACAAATTGCAGGCTGCACCCATTTAAAGCTGCTTTCGGACTATCCGCATTTTCGGGAGAGAGGGATACCGGAGATCAACGACCTTGTCGTGTTCCCGCAATATCGGCGACAAGGGATTGCCAACGAATTAATCCGACAGTTAGAGGAAGCTGCTGCGGCATTCAGTCCAGAAGTCGGAATAGGCGTTGGATTGTATGCTGATTACGGTCAAGCGCAGCGCATATACTGCCGCAGAGGGTACACGTTAGACGGCAAAGGCCTCATCTATCAACACCAATCCGTTGAGCCGGGCAGTACGGTAAGGGTTGATGATGATCTGAATCTCTATTTTACGAAAAAGGTTATCGCTTCAGAAAGTTGATAGGCATGATCACATCAGATACATATCATATAGCCCGCTCTTCTCTCGCATGGGAAGGCGGGCTAATATTATGCAGGTATATTTACTAGAGTGATTTGCGCTTCGGTATCGAAAGTGTCGTCCAGGATGAGGAGGCGATGCATTTGGCCAGATACACAATCTGTCCTACATGATAGGAATAGTGCGACATCTGACGTTCAATAGCATCGACCACGAGAAGCGGTTCCTGGCGAATAGTAACCGTGCGCAGCAGATCGTCGGGCTTCAATTCATTCAAGGTAGTTAGAAAAACGTCCCACCCTTGCTCCCATATGCTCCATATGTGTTCAGGCGAGTCCATATTATCTTCAAACTCTTCATCCCGTTGCCGGGAGTTCTTCTCTCCGTCCGTTGTCAGAAAATCCGTCCATCGCGAGATCATATTGCCGCTCATATGCTTCACGATTACCGCGATACTGTTGGATTCCGGTTCAGGTACCCAATGCCAGTCCTCGGCTCGCTCTAATTGCTTCATGCCTTTCTCAGCCAACACTTTAAGCTCTTGAAATTTACTTACGACGGAATTCAGATAAACCTGAGCCAGTTCAATATTTTGCTGAGCATGATTCATACGGTATGCACCTCCAAATGTTAAATAAATATATACGTAGATGAATATAGCACCATATCTTTTATTAATAAAGTAGTTCGATTGCAGTTGCCAGCATATTCAATGCCATCAAATACCATAAATTTCAGCTGAGGTATTGTCATATACTGGGTGATAAATGTACAATGTGCATAATTCTATGGAATTAGAGTTACCGATAGATCTCTTGAATATAGTCATATTACATGCTTCTAACGCTTGAACATCCGTGTGAAATTGTTGTGTGTCTCTCTATTATGATTTATACGAAAAGTTGACGATGAAAGCAGGTGTCATGTTGAAGGTCTCTTACTTTATAACTTGTCTAAGCGACATGATGTATCCGCAGGTAGGGATAGCCGTTGCGCGTATACTAGCGCGGTACGGCATTGAGCTGGATGTTCCGGAAGTTCAGACATGCTGCGGTCAGCCTGCGTTCAACAGCGGATACTGGAAGGAGGCTCGTCAATCGGCGAAGACACTGCTTACGGCATTTGATGAAAGCGATTACGTCGTGACTCCTTCCGGTTCTTGTGCAGGGATGATTCATCACTATTATCCTGAGCTGTTTAAGGATGAACCTGAATGGCTGAGCAAGGCGGAACAATTGCAATCTAAGACCTATGAATTTACACAGTTTATGGTTCATGTGCTAGGCGTGACGGATATGGGTGCGGCATTTCCGCATAAGGTCGCGTATCATCCATCCTGTCACGGCAGCAGGCTGCTAGGGATACAGCAAGAGCCACAGCTGCTGATGCGGCATGTGCGAGGAATAGAGCTGGTTCCGCTCCCGCATGCGGAGGATTGCTGCGGCTTCGGCGGCACGTTCGCCGTCAAGATGGCTGTGATCTCGGGCGCGATGGTCACTGAGAAGGCGGATCATGTGCTGGAAACAGAAGCTGAAGTGCTGGTTGGCTTGGATCTTGGCTGCCTGATGAACATCTCAGGCAATCTGATGCATCGCGGACAGAAGCTTCGCGTCATGCATCTGGCGGAGCTGTTGGCGGAAGGAGTGAGCGGCAAGTATGAGCGTGTCTGAACAGAAGCAGTCAGTGAAGAAACGTGCCGATATCGCGCTCAATAACGACTTTCTGCGTCAAGCGGTCAAGTATACAACTGAACGCTTGAAAAATGGGAAGCTTACTGCGGCTGAGGAGCATGGGCACTGGGAAGAGTGGAGAGAGCGGGGGCGTCAGATTCGACTCCACACGATTGCGCATCTGGATTATTACTTGAGCGTGTTTGCTGAAAATGCGAGGAGCCACGGGACGCATGTTCACTTTGCTACCACGGGTGCCGAAGCGGTTCAGATCGCGCTGTCAATAGCCAAGCAGAAGCAAGCCGCGAGTGTAGTGAAATCGAAGTCGATGGTGTCCGAAGAGCTGCATATCAATCATGCGCTTGAGCAAGCCGATATCGAAACAATTGAAACGGATCTAGGTGAATACATTATTCAGCTTGCGGGGGAAGCACCTTCGCACATTATTATTCCGGCTATTCATAAGAACAGGCATCAGATCGCCGAGCTGCTGTCGAAGGAAGCGGGTGAGACGCTGCCGCCGGACACCGGCATATTGGCAGGTTTCGTGCGCAGGAAGCTGCGTGAGAAGTTTCTGGAGGCCGATATCGGGATGACGGGGTGCAACTTCGCGATTGCAGAGACAGGGTCGATGGTGTTGTTTGAAAATGAAGGCAATGCCCGCATGGTCAGCACCGTTCCGAAGACGCAGATTACGTTCATGGGCATGGAACGAATCATCCCGACACTGGATGATCTAGAGGTGATGGCGACGCTGCTGCCAAGGTCAGCGACCGGACAGAAACTGACGGTGTACATGTCGATCATCTCGGGGCCACGTCGCACACAGGACGGCGATGGTCCAGAAGAGATGCACATCATCATATTGGACAATGGGCGCTCCGAGCAGCTGGGCGACCCCCAATTCCAAGAGCTATTGAATTGTATTCGCTGCGGCGCCTGTTTGAATGCATGTCCCGTATATCGCCACATCGGCGGACATGCGTATGGGGGCGTATACAGCGGTCCAATCGGCGCGGTGTTGACGCCCGCGCTGAATCGCAATGTCGCGGAATGGGACGACATTGCCAACGCATCAAGCCTGTGCGGCGCCTGCTATGAAGCGTGCCCGGTCAAGATACCGCTGCACGATATGCTCGTTCATCTGCGCCGCCGTAAGGTGGAACATGGACATACCGACAAGCTGGAGCAGCTTGGCATGTCCATGTTCGGATATGCGATGGGAAGCGCTGGCCGCATGAGCAAGCTCGTGAGATTGGGTCGCCTTGGGCAGCGAGCGGTTGTGCGCCAAGGTGTGATCAAGGCGAGAATCGGCCCGTTGAAGGGCTGGAACGCCTATCGCCATCTGCCGAGTCTGCCGCAGCAGACGTTCAGGGAAGCGTGGAAGGAACAGATGGCGGATATAAGGCAAGAGATCCAACCGATGCAAGCGGAGCAATTGCAGCGAATGGAGCGGATCTTGAACGAACGACGCCAGAAGGGGGGCAGTATGGATGAGTGAGCAGACAAAGGATGTTCAGGAACAGCTGCACCGTCGAGCCTTGGCTAAGCAGGATCAATTCATGCGTAACATTGCGGCGCGATTAGGTAGGAAAGTGCCTCTTGCAGCGCCTCCTCCAAGAGCGGTGAAGGGTGCTCCCGCGTATTGGAATGAATTCGAATTATCGCTCGCGGAACGAGCCGAATTGTTCATGAGCAATTGGAAGCTGGCCGGCGGTCACTCCGTTCGAGTTCCTCATATGGAGGCTGCTAGGGAATATATCCATCAGCTGATCGTGGAGCTGCAAGCAACCCATTTGCTGCTGCATGATCATGCATTGCTGAATCAATTAGCAGTGGAAACGTGTGCAGACGTGGAATCAACGTATTGGGATGCGGCGGATATCGATGAATACGGCAGAGAGCAGCTTCAGGCAGTGGCCGCGGGGGCTGATATCGGATTCATCGTTGCTGAGCAGGCTGTCGCTTACACAGGCTCAGTCGTGACGATGTCTGCCTCCCGTCAAGGCCGCACGGTCAGCTTGCTGCCGACTGCGCTCGTCATCCTGATTCCCGCTGAGCGCTTGCTGACTCGCCTTGGTGAAATGCTGCGCCCATTGGATGCGCTCCCGCTGCAGCAGCTGCCTGCAGGTGTTCATTTCATTTCAGGGCCAAGCCGATCCGCTGATATTGAGAACGATCTTACTATTGGTGTTCACGGGCCGGGAGTGGTATACGCGATCATCGTGGATGATTTAACATAGCTTATATAGCGAATAATGGCTATTCCTGCTATAATGATGGGGAAATTGAGGTGATCATCATGGCGAAGAAGAGACATTCCGCACCTGCCCCGCAAGCTGCTGCGGGAGATAAGCCTGCTACGCTGAAGGATCTGCTCGGTGCAGATGTGTTGAGCAAGCTGAAGGCTCAAGCTAATGAGCTTCAGGCTGCGGAAGATCAGCGGAAGGAACAAGAGAGATTGCAAGCAGAGGCAGAACGCAAAGCGGAACAGAAGCGTCGAGAGAACGACTTCGAGTACCTGCTTAAGAATAGCAAGATGGACTGGAATAAGTATAAGTGATAGTGTGTACCGCGCGCAGGCTGCCTTCAGGCAGCCTGTACTTATTTCGAGAAAATATGGTAAAGTAGTCGATACCATAGAAGATTAAGCGCCCAATATAAAGTCGTATTCACGATTGCATCATATAATGGCATGAATGAGGATCTGAATCATTCCATCATGGGCAGCAGTTAATCTGCTGCATCGAAGAACAACATAACCTGGGGGGAAGACATATGGATAATGGATTAACACTAGCGCAATTGCAGAACTACATTAAGCAAACGGATCATCGCCCGCACGAAAAGATAGGTTATTTTCTGAAATTAGTGGAGGAAGTTGGAGAATTGGCGGATGTGGTCCGCAAGGATAAGAGATTATCGAGGTCCAAGACGATTAAAGGGACAATCGAGGAGGAGCTTGCGGACGTATTATATTATACTTTAGCGTTAGCTAACGTATATGAGATTAATCTTGAGGAGTGCTTCGCGCTTAAGGATGAGCTTAACAAACAGAAAGGGAAGAAATGATATATTCCGTGTGCAGCCTACGAAGGCATTCAAGCACTGATTTTGCGATGCGATTGACACGACTAGGAAATAAAGGTAGGATGCCTATGTAATCAGTTATACAGTTTCATGTTGGGCATTGGAATCGACATGATAATCCCATCAAGAGCTCATCAAGAGCAACCTCACAGCAACAGCTTCTATAAGCACATCGAACCTCAACTTGATAGACCCTCACAAGCATTTAATTCAGTAAGTAGCCTCGACTACGGATTCCATTATCTCTGAAAGATAAGAGGGTTGAGTATGGAGAAACGTATTAAAGTCAGAACGATAACGATTATGAGTCTATTCTTGTTTTTATTTATCGTGCTGCTCTCGCGTCTCGTATGGTATCAGGTGATCAATCAACCATTTTGGATGAACGAAGCACTCAAGACATGGTCAACTAAGAAGGAGCTCCCAGCCAACAGAGGTAAAATATACGACCGTAACGGTACGTTATTAGCCATTGAAGGCGCCGCCTACACGGTAGTCGTTAATCCGGCATTGATTCAACAGCTGAAAAAAAGTGATGATTTAGTCGAGAAACGAATTAATGTGGAAAAGGACATAGTCGAAGGATTGTCTACCATTTTACAGAAGCCTAAGGACGAGCTGTTTAAGCTCGTGTCGGACAAGCGGAGCAACGGAGAGTATTTTGCGTACCGTGAAGTTAGAAGTGAAGGATACAAGGTAGATTTCGTGCTTGGTGATGATCTGAAAGCGTTGGTAAACAGGATTAAAGCTAAGACGGAATTAAAGGATATCGGTGTCTATCTGATAGATGATACGAAGAGGTATTATCCAAACGGCAATCTGGCATCTCATGTACTAGGCTACATTGATCGTGACGGCAAAGCTGTTACTGGGGCAGAAGCTTATTTCGATACATCGCTAAAGGGCAGTGACGGTTGGATTCAATATGATAAAGATCGCCAAGGCAACAAACTGCCGAATTCCGAACAAATATACGAGCCGCCAAGGGATGGTCAGGATGTGTATCTAACTATTGACGCGAATCTCCAAGCGATCGTAGAGGAGTCAATGAGGCAAATATATAAAGAATATACACCAGATAGTATGACCGTTATTACGATGGATCCAAACTCTGGAGACGTTCTAGCAATGGCCAATCTACCAAACTATGATCCTAATCGTTATTGGGAGGATGACATAGGGGCGCACTATAATCATGCGATAAAATCTGTCTATGAGCCGGGCTCTACGTTTAAGATCATTACACTAGCGGCAGCAGTTCAGGAGCAGGTGTTTCAACCGAATGATTCTTTCCTGTCAGGGAAGATCACAGTCGGTGGGAAGACGATTCATGATATTAAGCGAGATGGATGGGGTCCGATCTCTTATCTGGAAGGTCTAAAGCGCTCGAGCAATGTAGGGTTCGTAAAGCTGGGCTATGAGCTGCTGGGAGAAGAACGGCTGAAAAACTATATTCGCAGCTTTGGATTCGGTCAAGCAACAGGTATCCAGCTCCCTGGAGAGACGGTGAAGCAGATCCAATTGCGATATCCTGCGGATTACGCTGCAGCGTCATATGGGCACGGTCAGATATGGATTACTCCGATTCAACAAGCAACAGGGGTTGCGACAGTTGCTAACGGCGGGCAGCTATACAGAGCGAACTTGCTTCATAAAACAGTAGATCCAGCCACAGGTGAAGAGAGCATTACTCCAATAGAAAGTTTACGTCAAGTGATATCTAAGGATGCTTCCAGGAAGGTTAGTGAATATTTAGAGCAAGTGGTTTCCGATCAGGAAATAGGCACTGGCAGATATGCCCATCTGGATGGTTACCGTGTAGCAGGCAAGACAGGAACTACGATTAAAGCAGCTAACGGAAAGTATGATGAAGACATTAACATGTATTCCTTCATCGGATACGCTCCAATGAATGATCCTAAGCTGATTACATACGTGATTATAGATAATCCGAAGCAATACGCAGGCGGGAGCCGGATAAGCTCAGAATTGTTTAAGTCTATTATGAAGAAGTCGCTGCAATATATGCGAGTACCGACTCACGATGTTGAACCCTCGAGTGTCAAGGAGACGGTAAAGCGGAGAATTCCGCAATTAGTAGGCTCGTCGATTCAAGAGGCTAAAACGAAGCTATCGGAAATTGGCGCGCCATATGTCGCATTGGGCAGCGGTGATCAAGTTATGTCTCAGTATCCAGCGTATGATGAGAAAACGGCATACATCGGCGAACCGCTATATCTGTTTACGGACAATCCATCGGAGACGGAACTTCCGTTGATGGAAGGGAAATCACTGCGAGATGTGATGCTGCTTTGCTCCTTAATCGACTATAACTGCAAGATTAATGGCGAAGGCTATGTGGTCAGTCAGGAAATCTCAGCGAGTGAACAGCGTACTTCGACATTTACGCTGCAGCCGAGAAGTGCTGCTCTGGATCCGTGAAATGCAGCAAATGTGATCGATGATCTTTATGATTCGAGGTGATCTGATGCGAAAATAGTAAGTGTTTTACTACTAGATGTTGTTATATTCAGATTGATTCCGTTTTCGGATACCTCTAAAATAGTTCTCGAAGAATGGAACCGGTAGCCGTCTCCTCAGTTCAGAGCAAATATGTAAATCTAGTATAGATTAGGAGGATATCATGTCCATTTACTATGATAACAGCAATCGAGTGTTTCATTTACGATCCAGTAACTCCAGCTATATTATTCAAATCGTTAAGGGTGAAGTTCCGGCACATCTCTATTGGGGTCCGAAACTGGGAGGGATCCAATTTCAGCCTTCATTAGATTTAGTAGAAAGATGCTCGTTCAGTCCAAATTTTCTGCTAGAGGATAAAGCCTACTCTTTGGATACTCTTCCAAACGAATTTCCGTCGTACGGCAATGGTGATTTCCGAGAGCCAGCGCTCGAGGTCCACTTGCAGGATGGTACAACAGTTACCGATTTCCGTTATGAAGGTTATACGATAAGCAAAGGTAAACCGCGTTTGCAGGGCCTACCTTCCACATATGTTGAGAGTGATGATGAAGCAGATACGCTGGAAATTGTTCTGCGAGATGCGAAAAGTGGATTAAAGGCGACTCTATTGTACACCGTATTTAACAATTTTGACGCAATCACACGTTCCGTACGTATCGAGAACTTAGGACAGGACAAGGTTATACTGAACCGAGTATTAAGCGCTAATGTTGATTTCCATCATTCCGAATTTGATATGCTGCAGCTGTCAGGCACTTGGGTGAGAGAACGCCATATCCATAAGAGACCGCTTGTACCTGGGATTCATCGGATTGACAGCAAACGTGGCTCCAGCAGTCATCAGCAAAATCCGTTTATTGCCTTGCTGGCTAAAAATGCGACGGAGAATCATGGTGAAGTATACGGGTTCAGTCTTGTATACAGTGGTAGTTTTCTAGCACAGGCGGAAGTGGATCAATATGGGATGACCAGAGTTGGCATGGGTATTCAGCCATTTAATTTTCAGTGGTTGTTAGAACCTGAAGATACATTTCAGACTCCAGAAGTCGTACTTGTACGGTCGGCTGAAGGATTAGGTGGAATGTCACGAACCTATCACAAGCTATATCAAACCCGTTTAAGCAGAGGTAAATTTCGTGATCAGCAAAGACCGATTCTCATAAATAATTGGGAAGCGACTTACTTTAATTTTAACGCAGACAAATTAAAAGAAATCGCTCATGCAGGCAAAGAGCTTGGTTTGGAGCTGTTTGTCTTGGATGATGGCTGGTTTGGGAAGCGCGACAATGACAATTGCTCATTAGGAGATTGGGTTGAGGATCAGCGCAAGCTTCCAGAAGGACTCGGTAAGCTGGGAGAGGATATCACAGCAATGGGGATGCGATTTGGCCTTTGGTTTGAGCCGGAAATGGTATCTCCAGACAGTAATCTGTACCGTGAGCATCCGGACTGGTGTTTGCATGTGCCAGGACATACACGAACATTAGCTAGGCACCAGTTGATTCTCGATTTATCGCGCAAGGATGTACAGGATTATATTGTGGATTCGGTCAGTGCCGTGCTGTCATCGGCGCCAATCACTTATGTAAAATGGGATATGAACCGGAATATGACGGAGATTGGTTCCGCTCAGCTCCCTCCAGAACGTCAACGCGAAACGGAGCACCGTTACATCCTTGGACTTTATGAAGTGATGGAGCGAATTGTCTCTAGTTTCCCACATATTTTATTCGAGAGTTGTTCCGGCGGTGGCGGAAGATTTGATCCGGGTATGCTGTATTATATGCCTCAGACCTGGACTAGCGATAATACGGATGCGGTTGAAAGATTGAAGATTCAATATGGAACAAGTATGGTGTATCCCGCAAGCTCAATGGGGTCTAATGTTTCAGCCATTCCAAATCACCAGGTACACCGCAATACCCCTTTGGAAACGCGAGGTCATGTCGCGATGTCCGGAAATTTTGGATATCAGTTGGATCTGACAAAGCTAAGCGAATCCGAGTGCGAAGACATCCGGCAGCAAGTTGCCCAGTACAAAGAACTCCGAAAGCTAATCCATTATGGAGATTTCTATCGGCTGCTCAGTCCTTTTGAAGGGAATGAGACGGCGTGGATGTTTGTATCTGAGGATAGAAAAGAAGCCTTTGCTGCTTACTTTAAGGTCCTTGCCGAGCCGAATGCACCACTACGTAGATTACGTCTGACAGGACTCGACCCGAATAAGTCGTATCGTCTCCAGCATAACGGCAAGGTGTACAGAGGAGATGAATTGATGTACTTCGGACTCTCTATTCCACATTTAGAGGGGGATTTCAGAAGTCTCCTCTTTGTCTTACAAGAGATTTGATATAAAAAGGGGCAAACTAACCGTTTGTCCCTTTTTTATTGCACAAGCCCCCCCAGTTCGACAATACTCAACTGTAAATGATTGAATCCAAATGTACAGTTTTGATCGAACAAACGTCATTCACTTTCAGTGTACATCTTTAAGTTAGCATTTATAGTTTTCCCCCGTTACGGCGGGCGAAACTCGCAGTTTAGGTGAGATAACGGGGGGGAAACCGTGTTACAGAGTCGAGACATTGCAGGGATGGAGAGGCCAGAGCGAGATAACAGGTTTTTACCCCGTTACAGCGGGCGAAACTCGCAGTTTAGGTGAGATAACGGGGAAAAACCGTGTTACAGAGTCGAGACACTGCAGGGATGGAGAGGCCAGAGCGAGATAACAGGTTTTTACCCCGTTACAGCGGGCTAGACTCGCAGTTTAGGTGAGATAAAGGGGAAAAACCGTGTTACAGAGACGAGGCACTGCAGAGATGGAGAGGCTAGAGCGAAATAACCTAACTCACAGAAGCAGCTGTTTGTTCGACTTGGAGCGGGTCTGACTCCAACAGTAGAAGTAAATCTTCACCCAGTCGTACAGAGCGCATGAGCTGAGAAAAAGCTGCTAGTTGACGATGGGAACATACATTCTTTATAATGATAAGGTAACAAATACCATTTTTAGTGGAGGCTGTATGATGGGAAGAGTCGTATTGTTTGAAATGAACATCTCAGATCCTGAACGCGCTAAGAGTTTCTATTCTGAGGTATTTGGATGGACCTTTGCAGAGCCAAACTGGGGTTACCATCCTGTTACAACAGGGGGAGATAACCAGACTGGCATCAATGGCGGTATAGCTCAAGCTCCACATGATTTCCCGCATGGCACAAGAGTCGTAATGGAAGTCGATGATATGGATGCAGCGATTCGCAAGAGTGTGGAGAATGGGGCGATGATCGTCCGTGACAAGATGGAATTCGATACATTCTATCTAGCCTACCTGGTTGATCCGGTTGGAATCGGATTCGGACTGACTCAACAGAAGAAATAGCCTATTCATAATAATAAGCCTCCAACATGTTACTGCAAGAGGACTAGGGGAACCCAAGTCTTCGTATAGTGGTAATGTAAAGGAGGCTTGTTGCATATTTAAGGGAGCCTGAGGGTTCTTGTTCCACGATCGCCTATTGTAAATTGGCGCTTTTTACCATGATTTAGTTTGTGGTAGACTCATTTTGTGAATACATTTCTGGCGGAAGGCGGTGAGGTTCGATGTTAAAAATGCTTGTCGTCGATGATGATAAGTTCGAACGGGATGGAGTAAAGTTTCTCGTCGATAAATATGGATTGAATTTGGAGATCTTTGAAGCTGATAGTGGTGAAAACGCTCTCTCATTTATCGAAAGCCATGATGTAGACATCTTGCTCTCCGACATCCGGATGAATGGGATGGACGGATTACAGCTCGCAGAGAAGGTTCGTGAGCTTGGTAAGCCTATCAAAATGATGTTTATGAGCGCCTATGGTGAGTTCGAATATGCACAAAGGGCAATCGATTTGAAGGCGATCCATTATATATTAAAACCAGTGCAGGTTAGCGAGTTTATTAAGAATATGAACGAGGTCATCCAGCTGTGTGAGGAAGCTCAGAAATTGAAGGTTCAGCAGGAAAGGCTGGAAGCTGCCTATATAAAGGAAGTCAGATACGAAAAGCAGAAGCAGCTGACCGACATCATATTCAGCAAGACAGATGTGACGGAGGAAGAACTAGATCAGAAGTTGCCTATCAGTGGATATTGTAGTTATCCCTACATGCGGATGCTGATGCTGGATTCCCGTAAGCGCTTTTTCGATCGGCTTGATCTGGACTTCGAACAGCAGCTCGGAGATTTAATTCATCGCAACGTCGATTTTATTCATTTGAATGAATTTCAAGGGCTGTTGCTCTTGGAAACCTTTCCTGACGAATCGCTGGAAGTTATATCGGAATTTGGCCAGCATTTGGTCCGGATATTCAAAGAAATGTACGGTAGTGATATCTGTGTTGTAGTTAGTAAACTGGTGGACGATGCGAAGCAGCTCTACAAAGAATTTCAAGAGATGGAAACGATGCTGGAAAACAAATTTTTTTTCGATGAGGGTACGGTGCTGCTGGCGAACCGCACGTCTTTCGTTGTGGGTGATAAGACTGTAGCAGTGAATGAGGTGCTAACGGAGCTGACGCAGAATATCCAGCACAACCGATATGATATCGCGCAGCTGCATGTCGAGCAATTGTTTGACGTTTTACAAAATTACGAGCACTTTACAGTTACCTATGTAAAATACGTGTGCACCGAAATTGTCAAAACCATATTCAATAACTCTAAGAAAAAGGATAATGATAGCTTCAAGCTGCATTTGGAGGCCATATATAAAACTGTGAAGCTGAGTGATTTGCGTAAAGTCGTATTGAGCATTTTGAAGGTTAATGAGACTTTCGGCGAAACGAATGCAGAAGCGCTACCCAGAGCTATCGAAGAAGTCGTCCGAATGATCGAGAATGAATATCAGACTGACTTGTCATTGGAGATATTGGCGAAGCGGGTTTATTTATCTCCTAGTTATTTGAGCCATCTATTCAAGAAACAGAAAGGGATAAGTATTAATAAATTCATGACCTTGCACCGAATGGAAAAAGCGAAAGAGCTGCTTATCACAACAAACCGTAAAATAATCGATATCGGACAAGATGTTGGCTATAGCAACTTTCCGTACTTCAGTTCGTTATTCAAAAATCATTTCGGTCGTACGCCATCCCAATTCAGAGAAGAGACCTAAATGATGAAACGGCTAATCTATGGACTGTTTAATCGTTTGAGGTTCAATCAAAAGCTATTTCTATCCTATTTAATCATTATTATCATCCCGATTATGGTGCTTGGTATATACGCGTACAATCAATCAAAGGAAATGCTCAATATGCAGGGACTGCAGGGAATTGATAAGAATGTGAATACAGTTACTGAGAGTATTGATCAATCAGTTGAACGCTACAATCATTTGGTTCGATCCATTGTATACAATAAGATGTTTCAGAAGATCGTAAGAAATGATTATATCGACCTAGTCAATCTTTCACGAGATTTGAGAGATTACTTAGATCCGTATTTCATCATGATGAGGAACCTAGACAAGGAGATTCAGAAAATAACTTTCTACACGCAAAGCACTGTACCGGAATTCGGCGATTCAGTAGTTTCATACAAACGTGTTTATGAGGAGCCATGGTATAACGAAGCGATCAAGGAGATAGAACCGCTATGGCAATATGAAGACAACAAACTGTTCGTCACTTATAAATTCCCAAGCTTTATAAAAGAGCCCTACACGAATATTGTCTATTTGCAAATAAATGAGAGCAGTTTCTTCAATAGTATTACTGATCTCGCGCATGAGTATGGTGTCGTCATCTCGGATGTAAATAACCGGATCATATATGCGAATCAAAGTGCAATGCAGACCGTTTTCGACTCCAAGGAAATTATGAAACTCGATGAAGGGACGGTTCGCATCGGTCAGACGAAGATGTTTCTTGTCAAGAAGGAGATACCACAGGCTAATTGGACGATCTATTGTTTCGTACCTACAGCGCATTTATCCCCAAACGCGGGTTCAATTATTAATGCAACGTTAATCGTGATCCTTGCTTGTATTGTCAGTCTTCTGATCATTATTTCGATCTTTTCCAAAACGTTTATCAAACGAATATTCTCACTCAATACAATGATGAAGCGGGTTGAAAGGGGCGAGCTGGATTTACAGGTTCGAAGTGAGTCCAGAGATGAAATCGGCGAACTGACCAATCGGTTCGGTAAAATGCTTAATCGACTAAATGAGCAGATTGATGAATCCTATCGCAGTAAAATCATCCAGAAGGAGGCAGAGCTCAAAGCGCTGCAATCGCAGATCAATCCTCACTTCCTATACAATACCCTCTCGTTTATCAATTGGAATGCACTTAAAAACGATGCGCTTGAAATTAGTCATGTGGTTACATCGATGTCGAAATTTTATCGGACGGCTCTTAATCAAGGCAACAATATTATTACTGTGCGTAAGGAATTAGAGAATATCAAATCATATATTGAGATTATTCAGGTTATGGACGAGTATAGCTTCGATGTCGATTATCAGATCGATGATGAGGTTCACGATTACTCAACCATTAATTTAATTCTTCAACCGCTCGCGGAAAATGCGATCAAGCATGGAATCAGACAGAGGGAGACAGGAAGGGGGCTTCTACGTGTTAGCGCCTGGCTTGATAAAGGGACGGTCAATTTCGCGATCGAAGACAACGGTCCAGGTATGAATCAGGAGACAATCGATATGATCCTTACGATGCAATCGGCCGGCTATGGTCTCAAAAATGTCAACGAGCGGCTGCAGCTGCGGTTCGGAACTAAGTACGGCATCTCGATCCAGAGTCGACTGGGATATGGTACGGTTATGACCCTCGTTATTCCACAAAATTTTGAATAGTAACGCATCAAAAGAAACTTATGTTCCAATGCTCAACTTCGCCCGCCGGTTAGCCGGACGGGCTTTTTAACTTCGTAAAAAATCGAATCATTTCTAAAATATTTGATAATTATTCCATAAGTTTCCTGTGATATAGTTTGTATATCAGAAAGAAAGCGTTTGCAGAGAGGAGGGGAATGGAGCTATGAGCGATAGGATGATGGCAGTTACCACGAAACGTGCGCTTAGAGGGGAAAGGAGTAAGAAGTTTAAACAATACCGCGTGCTGCTGATTATGTTAATACCGGCATTACTCTATTATATTATATTTCATTATCTCCCGATGTATGGCGTACTGTTGGCATTCAAAGATTTTAAAATTACAAAGGGTATCATCAGCAGTCCTTGGGTAGGACTTCATCATTTCGAAAAAATCTTAAACGACACATATTTCTTTACCGTATTGAAAAATACGATAGTTATCAGTTTAAGCAAGCTGGTGTTTGGTTTCCCAGTACCCATCATTTTTGCCCTGTTATTGAGTGAGGTTTCAAATGTGAAATTCAAGAAGATGGTTCAAACGGTATCGTATTTACCGCATTTTATATCGTGGGTTGTCATGGCTGGGATATTCTTTACGTTATTTTCTCTAGACGGTCCAATCAATGGTATTGTCAAACTATTTGGCGGCGACCCGATGTTATTTTTAGCTGACGATCGGTACTTCCGAACCATTCTTGTGGTGACGAGTATTTTTCAAGGCTTCGGGTGGGGTTCAATTATCTATTTTGCGGCCATTTCGAGCATCGATCCGCAGTTGTATGAAGCTGCTGTACTCGATGGAGCGGGCCGGTTTAAACGGATGTTATATATATCGATCCCCATGCTTGCCCCCGTTATAGCCATTATGCTTATTTTATCAATGTCCGGTATATTGGACGCGGGATTCGATCAAATATTCAATATGTACAATGTTAAAGTCTATAATGTCGCAGACATTATTGACACCTATGTGTATCGCAAAGGTTTGATTGAGATGAACTATAGCTATGCAACGGCCGTTGGATTGTTCAAATCCGTGGTTGCTCTGATCCTGATCGTTGTCGTTAATCAGATTGTGAAATGGATCGGCGGCAAGGAGCATGCCATATGGTAATTCGCCTGGGTGGACGAAGGAGTGAGAAAGATGATTAACGTAAAAAAATCAACGGGTGACAAAATAATCGATGTCTTTTTATATCTCATTCTACTAGGTGTTGTCGTTATTACGTTGTACCCCTTTTGGACGCAGGTCGTTATTTCATTAGATGGTGCAGGAGCTGACAGTGCTGCCTATTCATCAGGGATCATACTGTTCCCGACGCAACTCACGTTCGAGAGCTATAAATTGGCCTTCAAGTTTGACGCTCTATGGACGGGATACGGGAATACCATTATGAGAACCGTGATTGGTGTTATCATTTCTATATTTTTCACGGCGATAACCGCCTATCCATTATCAAAAAAAGACTTACCTTTCAACCGGACGTTTACGAGCATGATTTTGTTCACGATGCTGTTTGCTGGGGGGACGATCCCTTCGTATCTGCTTATTAAGGAACTGCATATGCTTAACACAATGTGGTCGCTTGTTATTCCAGGTATGATTGGTGCGTTTAACGTATTGATTATGCGTAACTTTTTCCGTTCGATTCCTGAAGAACTGGAAGACTCGGCCCGGGTTGATGGAGCAGGTTACTTGCGGATATTCACGTTGATCGTCATACCAATATCGAAGCCGGTATTAGCTACGATTGCTCTATGGGTAGGTGTCGGCCACTGGAACGCATGGTTTGACAGCATGATCTACATTTCAGATCCTAATAAACAAGTGCTGCAGATTGTTTTACGCAAAATTATTATTCAGAACAGCATGGCGGACATCAACAGCGTCATTCAAAATATCGGTAATAAAACAGTCTTTTCTGGAAGGCAGCTGCAAGCCACGGTTGTCATGTTCTCGATCATTCCAATGCTTATCGTCTATCCATTCATTCAGAAGTATTTTGTCAAAGGTGTTATGGTCGGTGCTATTAAAGGGTAACCCCCCAAAATAGAAAATTGTTCAAAAATAGAGAGGGATGGTTGAAATGATGAAAAAGCGTATATTGCTTGGAGTGCTGTCTTCAGTCATGCTGATGTCGATCATGGCGGGATGTAGCAGCAGCAATTCCTCAAGTAGTCAGGCCGAGAATGGGAAGAAACAATCGACAGACAATGGAGAAGCATCGAAACCAAAAATGAAATTGATGTTTTGGAACTTAGATGAAAATCAAACGGAGGGCTCTGTCGGGCTAAATGCACTGAAAGAGAAGTTCGGCGTCGATCTGGAATTTACTGCGACATCCAGAGAAGCTATGAAAGAAAAACTGAATCTTCTCATTTCCTCAGGTGAAATTCCAGATTGGTGGAAAGAGCCATCGTTCACAGAATATAATAAGTTCCTCGAACAGGACGTTGCAGCAGAAATTCCACAAGAGTTAATTGAACAAAATATGCCGAAATATATGGAATGGCTTAAACGATATCTTGGCGAGGACCCATTTAAGTATATTAGAAGAGATGGGAAGATCTACGGATTACCTGTCATCTGGGATATCGGTATCGATGGGATGCAGCTCGCTTTTCGGGAAGATTGGTTGAAAAAAGTAGGTATTACCAAAACTCCGGAAACGCTTGATGAAATGGAAGCTGCTTTGACGAAATTCCGGAACGAGGATCCTGACGGCAATGGTCAAAAAGATACTTATGGAATCACTGCATCAGGTGATAATGTCGAAAACTTGTTCAGTTCTGTGTTTGGCGCATATGACGCCTATCCGAATATTTTCCGTGAGAAAGATGGTAAGATCGTCCGTGGAGAAATTGAACCAGGCGCGAAACAAGCGCTTGAAGTTCTGAACCGTTGGTATAAAAACGAATTGATCGACCCAGAATTTGTCGTCAATAAGGGAGCGAACGTGGAAGATAAAGTACTTACGGACAAAATCGGAGCCATCGAGTTTTACTGGTGGGCGTTTTTGCCGGGTAATGCATTTCTTGGTGGAGAACAGTGGTACGATAAGTTAGCGAAGAAGCATCCAGGCTTTAATTTTGCAATCGAAGGCGGCATAAAGGGGCCAGATGGTAAATACGGAATGTCGCAGTACAATCCAGCCTATGCTTCGGGGGTCATGTTTGGGAAGCAATTAGAAGAGGATCGCGACAAAATGATCAAATACATGCAAATATTCGAAGCTACCCAATTTGATCCTGAAATTTATGAAAAACTGAACTTTGGAGAGAAAGGTGTTCATTGGAATAAGAGTGATAAAGGAACGATTGCATTCAACCCTCCATACACGGACGAGAAAGAACGCAAAAAAGCGGGGATTGGCAGTTACTCAATGGCAGGCTCGTTCAATGATTACGATTTCCAAACATCGTATACATCAGAAGAAAGCTTGCGTCAGTTAGCGAAAGATACACGCGCCAAGGGAACGAGAAACATCGATATATTAGCACCATTCAACAAGCCAATCTACAATGAAACACAAGATAAGCTGAAACAGTATACATTGCAAAACTATATTGATTTTATTACGGGTCGCAAACCTCTGGACGAATTTGATAGTTTCGTTGAGGAATGGAAGAAGATGGGGGGAGATCAAGTACTAGACGAAGCACAAAAAATATATGATGAAAATTTAAAATAGTAATCATATGACTTGATCAAGCATCCTTCCCAATTTTATTGGAATTGGAAAGGATGTTTGAATTTATCTAGTAAATAGTGTGGTTTTGTTGAAAAGAAGCATATCAATCATAGAGGAACACTTTAATGAGAAAATATGTGACAGGGAGAGGAAAACCATGTATACCATACATGCTGGAGCCTTGAAGGTACACTTGAACGAAAAAGGTCACATCATGGGGATGAATGATACCAGCAATCATAATTATGCATCATCGACATACACTACAGTGCTTATTCGCACTATCATCGAAGGTCGAATGGAGGAGCCTTCGAAAGTATCGTACAATACGGTAGAGGGTCTATTAACTTTCGAATTTTCTGAAAGCGGTGCTATAGTCGATGTGTTGGTGAGAGAAAAGTCGCAGTATGCGACATTTGAGATTCAAAGTATTGCAGGCGATCATGTGGATGCGATCATATGGGGGCCTTATTTTACAACGGTTGTTGGTTCAGTCGGTGAATCGGTTGGTGTCGTGCATAACGGACAGTTCGCGATCGGCCTTCAGGCTTTGAACATCAAGACTGTAGGAGGCTGGCCAATCGAGCTCGATCGATTGGATGGTGTGCAGCAAAGTTATTCAGGCAATGGGAACGTAAAACCTGATCCTGACAACCAGCAAATATCCGACAATAAGTTCGAATATGATGTTTGCGCGGCGTGGCCGACAAGCGAAGGAAGCATGCTGCAGGCATTTGCTAGAAATCGTTCGAAAAGCTCACGTCGTCCAGTATGGAACTTACCGGTGGTTGATGTAGAACCAATTCGTGAGGAAGACGCTAATATTGTCGGATCACGCATTGCCTTGTTCGGCTGCGATTTTCAGCAAGTGCTTGAGACAATTGAAGCGATCGAGCTTGGAGAGGGATTGCCTCACCCGATGATCGAAGGAATTTGGGGTAAAATATCGCCCGCAGCGAACCAATCCTATTTGATTACGGATTTCTCCGAAGCCACCATGTCCGAAGCTATACGTTATACCAAACTAGCTGGTCTCCAATACGTATATCATCCCGATCCTTTCAGCAATTGGGGACATTTCACTCTAAAACCGAAGAGCTTCCCGAACGGGGATGAAGGGTTAAAGTCTTCTGTGGCAATGGCAGAGAGAGAGGGCGTTCATGTCGGTGTTCATACACTGTCTAACTTTACGACCCGGAATGATTCATATGTAACACCGGTACCGGATGCAAGACTGCAATTCGCGGGCACGTCGCGGCTTGTTGCAACAGTTAACTTAGAAGCAGATTGCATAGAGGTCGACGACCCTGCACCGTTCCAGTTCAATTTATTCCGACATACTGCACAACTCGGCAGTGAGCTAATTGAATATAGTGCAGTTACAGATCGTGCGCCTTGGATACTGACCGGCGTTAAGCGTGGTGTTAATGGAACGACCATAGCAGTGCATGAAGCGGGAACGATCATAGGTCGATTATGGGATCACCCGTACGATGTATTCTTCCCGAACATCGAGCTGCAGGACGAATATTGCGCACGCATTAGCGATCTGTTCACGACAACGGGCTTGAAGCAAATATCATTCGATGGTTTGGAAGGCTGCTATGCAACAGGGCAAGACGGTTACGGAGTTAATCGTTTTGTGAAAATGTGCTATGACGGCTGGGGCGATGAAGTCATTAATGATGCTAGTATCGTTGTTCCAAATTACCTGTGGCATGTATTCACGAGGTTTAATTGGGGCGAGCCTTGGGGTGCCGCAACACGGGAAGGGCAGCTTGAATGGAGGCTTAGTAACCAACGATTTTTTGCCAGGAACTTCATTCCTCCTATGCTTGGTTGGTTTCTTGTTCGTTCTGCTTCTGATCAGTTCGAGGCGACATCACCGGACGAAATCGAATGGGTATTATCCAAAGCTGCAGGATTTAATGCAGGCTTTGCTTTAGTTGCTGATGTGGCTGTGCTGAAGCGGAACGGGAACATCGAGTCGATATTTACGGCCGTGCGCGAGTGGGAGAGAGCTAGACAATTAGGCGCCTTCACTCCAGAACAGCGGGAACGGCTGAAGGATCCGAAAGGCGACTGGCATTTGGAATCAGCGGGTGAAGATAAGTGGAGCTTATATCCAGTTCATATTTCTAAACCGCTCGTATGCAACCCAGCTGAGCTGCAACCAGGGCAACCAGGGGGTGCAGATTGGACTTATTTTAACCGATATGCGGATCAACCCTTAAAGTTTACGCTGCGCGTCATTCCTTCGCATGGTAACGACGAAGCTTCAATTATACGACCTACTTTCTATACGAACGGTGTATATATGACATTCGATACGGAGGTCTTCGCGAATCAGTATCTCGTTTGTGATAGCGACAGCATCGGTAAAATTTACGATCAGAACTGGAATCTACTAAAAACCGTACAGGCTTCTGCCGATGCTCCCATCTTGCGGACTGGCGGACACCAGCTATCGTTTAGCTGCAAGTTCGAAGGTGATCCAAAGCCTCTAGTCAGCGTCAGAGTGACGACTTGGGGCGAATGCGAAGAAGTTGTAAATTAAGAACTTATAATTGTCGGAAGACAAGAATATTGTTCGAATGATAAAATAACACAGAACGGGCGCCTCCTAATATTTTTGGGATGGTTTGCCCTTTTCTGTTATTAAGACGAATGCGGGGGATATACGAATGGACAACAAATATGATCTTCTATTCGATCAACCGATTGGAAGATGGGACGAGGCACTACCGCTTGGCAACGGATTCACCGGGTGTCTGTTATGGGGGAACGGCTCGCCATTGCGCTTTAGTCTGGACCGCGGCGATCTATGGGATCTCCGGTTAGCTCCGGAGGTGCTGGATGATGGTTTTACGTATGCAGAAATGATCGATTGCGTGAAGCGTGGCGACCAAGAGGGGCTGTTGAAGCGATTTGACGACATCTATCAGAAATATCCATACCCCACTAAACTGCCTGCTGGAAGGATAGAGCTGAACTTTGGACAATCCGCTGATCGGTTGGTAAGCCGTCTTTCTCTAAAGGAAGCATGTGCACACATCGAGTTGAAGTTCGGGGATCTCAATGTGAAGGTATCCAGCTATATGCATGCCATGAACGGCCTTGGCTATATCCGGATTGTTGGCGATTCGGAAGTCGCCGGAAGGCTTGATATTACACCTCCGGAATATGATGGAGAGCTGAAGGATGACGACGGTAATCCCGTGTTTCATTCGAGTCTCACTCGTCTTGGCTATTCGGCTGCCACCATGCATGCTGACGGGCACGTGCGATGGTTCCACCAACGAACGGTCCACGAGCTTGAATATGCGATCGTGGTTGCAGAGTCCAACGCGACATCAGGGGAACGAACTATCGTGTATACTATTGCTGCAAATCATGATGGAGATGATTGGCTTGAGAAGGCGAAACGGAAGGTTGTATCCGCCTTGGAGGCAGGGTATGACACAGCGTTCGAAGAGCATGCCGCTTGGTGGGCCCGCTACTGGAGCAAGAGTTCGATCACGCTTCCGGATGCGGAAGCTGAGAACATGTGGGTACTGAACAACTATCTGTTCGGTTCATGTTCACGAAAAGGAGCTTCGCCGATGCCCCTCCAAGGTGTGTGGACTGCTGATGAAGGGGAGCTCCCGCCGTGGAAGGGTGATTACCATCATGACTTAAATACCCAGCTCAGCTATTGGCATTATTCGAAAGCGAACCATCTCGAAGAAGGGGAGAGCTTCATCGATTTCCTCTGGAATTTACGTCCTGAAGCTAAACGTTTTGCGGAACGCTTCTATGATGCGCCAGGCATCAATCTCCCATCGGTGATGACGATTGCCGGCGGAGCTATGGGTGGATGGCCGATGTATAGCTTGAGCATCACGAATCAGATATGGTTATGCCAAGCATTCGACCATTACTGGCTCAGCACGGGAGATCCAGAATTTCTTCGTGATAAAGCTTATGTGTACTTTAAGGAAACGGCGGAATGCGTTCAGCATTGGCTTAAGCTAGGGGAGGACGGCAAGCTCAAGCTTCCGCTTTCGAGCTCGCCTGAGTTCCATGATAATAGCCTGAAAGCATGGCTCGACCCGATCAGTAACTTTGATTTGTCCTTACTTATGTATCTGTTCCGACGTCTGCATGATATGGCTAAACGTCTTGGATACTTGGCTGAAGCAGAGCAATGGGCGAATGTGATAGAGAAGCTTCCGGACCTCGCTGTATCCACTGACGGCGTGCTGATGATTAACCCCAAGGAAGCTCTTACCGCAAGCCATCGTCATTTTTCACATATGATGGCTATATATCCGTTGAAGCTGTTCAATCGGAAAGGTTCGAAGTGGGATCGCGAGATTGCGGATAAGACGATCTCCAATTTGGAGGCGCTCGGCAAGGGACAATGGGTAGGTTATTCATTTGCATGGGCGGCAGCTATGTACGCATGGCAAGGCAATGGGGAAGCCGCACTCTACCATTTGCAGCAAATGTGGCGGTATACATGTTCACCGAACGGGTTCCATTTAAATGGCGATTATAAGCATGCGGGTGTGTGCATGTTCCATTACCGTCCATTTACGTTAGAAGGCAACTTCGCCGCTATATGTGCTCTGCAAGATATGCTGCTCCAGGTGGATGACGGAACGATATGCGTATTTCCAGCGATCCCAGCGGCATGGGCCGATCGTACAGCTGAGTTCCGCGATTTCAGAGGCGAGATGGGTGTACTCGTATCGGCTAGGGTAAGTGAACATAAGCTAGAGTACATTAAACTGCGGGCTGAGAGGGACGGTTCATTCCGAGTCCAAAACGATTTTGGATCCGAAAGACTGTTAATGATCATTGGAGAACGTACATATGAAATCACCTGTCAGGCAGGCGAAAGTTTCAGTATCGATTTACAAGCAGGGGATGAATGCAGTATTTTAATTCATGACTAACGTATAATGCTAATAAGTTTGACGCGCATTCGCCGGAAGAGCACCCTATAGGTCGTGATGGAAGTCGATGATATGGATGCAGCGATTACAAGAGCGTGGAGAATGGATTGCAGCAAAAATAATGACACAGGAAAGTTGGGGGAGCAATGCTGCATCATGTTGAGATTAACGTATCAGACCTGCAGTGTACAACTGAGTTCTGGGGATGGTTGCTTTCAGAGCTCGGTTATACCTCTTACCAGCAGTGGCCGCTAGGGATAAGCTGGAAGTACGGCAGTACATATATTGTGTTTGTTCAGACAGAGAGCGAATACCTAGACATTCCGTATCACCGCAAACGTACAGGGCTTAATCATCTGGCCTTTCAAGTGGAATCCAAGGAGCAGGTAGACACTATCGCAAAGAAGCTTGAAGCTAGAGGTGTTACACTGTTGTATCAAGACCGATATCCTCATGCTGGAGGAGAAGGGCATTATGCTGTATTCTTTGAGGATCCAGATCGAATTAAGGTTGAGATAGTGGGAATACGATAGATTCGAATAAATGACTAATGCATAATGCTAATAACTGATTACAATGTAATACACATCATTTACAGTCAGAGGGGGTTGCTTGACATGACAGACAAGCTTGTTATACGAGACGCTATGCTTGACGATCTGCCTGCAATCGTCGATATCTATAATTCAACGATTGCGAGTCGTATGGTAACGGCAGATCTGGAGCCGATCACGACGAACGATCGCTTAGCGTGGTTTGACGCGCATTCGTCGGACAAGCACCCGCTATGGGTGGTAGAGTCGAATGGAGTGATTGCAGCTTGGTTCAGCTATCAGCCATTTTACGGACGACCAGCCTATAATGCGACTGCGGAGATCAGCATCTACATTAGCGAGGTTCACCGTGGGATGGGGATCGGCAGCATGTTAATGCGTCATGCTCTGGAGGAATGCCCGCGAATCGGTATACAGACGATGCTGGGCTTCGTGTTTGGACATAATGAACCGAGTTTAGCGTTGCTCTCGAAGTTTGGATTCGAGCAGTGGGGGTTATTGCCGCGCGTTGCGGTGTTAGACGGGATCGAGCGTGATCTTGTTATCGTGGGTAGACGAGTGACAAACTGCAATTAGAATATGTTTGACACAAGATAAGCCAATCAATCTCTCTAGTAGAGCGGATAGATTGGCTTATTATCGTTATTATAAATGGATGCCGAAATGTTCGCGCAGCGCTTCCTGGTATTCTTCCTCTGTCTCTGGTGTAAACACTTGCACTCCCTCAGCCGTAAATAGACGAAACTCACGGCCTGCCAACGACTTTCTTCCATCTGGTGTGCGAATCGCTGCCATCGCGTCCATCGTAAATATCGAATCCGGCGCGTTTTCGCACCAATAGGATGCCATGATGTAATCCTTCGGGAGCTGCGGCTCTTCTGTAAAGGAGTAGAGCCATTTCCATTCGTCATGTTTATACTCACACAGTACCCATCCGAAGTAATCATCGTGTTCCATTTGGTACAGCTCATCGCCCTGTTCATGAACGAGACGCTCGGTCAGTTGTATCGGCTTGCGCGGAACAACTCCTCCTACGCCTACGTCGCATAGAAACAGCTGTCCATCTGCTTCAACCTGGAGCACATGGTGTCTGCGCTTAGGAGGTGTATTCGGTTCATCACGCCAGAATCGCGCGAAATAATTCGTCACCTTGAAGCCAAGCTCCTGCAGCAGCCAGCCGAAGAGGGCATTCAGCTCGAAGCAGTATCCGCCGCGGCCGCGAACCACAATTTTATTGAATAGATCAGTGACCTCAAGTGATAGCGGGACACGATTTATGATATCAAAATTCTCATACGGCACGGCCTGCACATGACATTCTTGAAGCTGTTGTAGTGCAGCGATACTGTTGTCGACTGGTCCTATGTATCCAATTCGCTTGAGATAAGCTAACGCATCTTGATTCAATTAACATACCATCCCTTCGCAATAATAGTACGATTCTATGTAGTGGTTGAACTACGAGATTAGTGCTTATTATCTAAAGCTAGACTGACATGCTGTTATGTTCGAGTGTAATACGTTCTGGGTGTGTCTACAACTCTTATTTCGTATAAAGCATAACTTCACATCGATCAGCCAAATGACAGTTTAAAAGAAATAAATAGATATTTGTTAATTAATGCATAACTTTCATTTCTCCAAGCAGTATGTAATTGTGAATACTATATGATCAACTATGTTGTATAACGTACAACTATATTCCTATTATCGCGGATTATTGTAAGTATTGTTGTATTCAGTACAACATTTTGCCGATTACATGGCAATTCATCCTGCTGAATAAGTTATGGGATTTCGTGTGGAAAATGATGTAATATATCATATAAATTGCTATTATTCTAATAAAGATAATTGACGATTACGTATATCCATCCTTACGAAAGGAGAATAGTCTATATGATGAATCATTATCCTGAATCTTTAATTCCGCGTAAACAGACTTTTATTCGCGACAAGCGCAAGCTTAGAAATGCACTGATTGGGCTTACAGTGCTGATGCTCCTGATGATTCGCTTTCCGCACAGATATTCTTGGTTGGAAATGGTGTATCAGACATTAGGAATCAAGACTGTGTTTGATATTGGAAATGGGCAGATCATGCTGACTGGATTACCGATACTCATAGGAATCATTGTGTTTCTGCGCATGCTGTATCAGTCATTGGATCGCAGTCGAGGTCTTATCACATTCCTAGCATTCCTAGTCATCACGTACCTTCCGGCACAGCTCGTGACCGCTTATCAAGAGAATTTCGCATCTGGTATTAATGCGTTAAGATTCGATAAACAGATTGCTTCCTGTCAGTATAAGTATTCAGAAGCTGATTCCGCGTGGTTGGGAGAATGCTCAATGAGTGTGAAGAACTATAGCAACAAGCCAGTAGATATGCAAATCACGCTTGTAATGCAAACGGGGGGGTTCCAGAGGTCTGACCTGGAAAAGGTGACGCTAGATCAACAGCAAGTGATGCCTGGGGATCAGCAGCTGCATATTCCAGTCAACATTCCAGTTCAATCTAACCAGAAACCTGAACGGATATCCGATATGCTTGAGATTAGTTATTCCTATAGCGAAGCTATAGTAACTGACGGAACACGAGAGCGTCGACTTCTAGAGACGTACTAAGCAGCTTCACATGACGAAACGGATGATTGACCAGCCCTTCAAGGCGTGGGACATCATCCGTTTTCTTGGTTTGAACTTCATTTTAAGGAGTGGATGGAGTTAATTGATGACCAGCAGACAGTTGATCTAGAGATGCGAACTCATAGCCCTGCTTATGCGCTTCATCAATGATGGCTCCGAGAGCGAGCGTATTATCCTTCGAGATGGAGTGAAGCAGAATGACCGCGCCGGGATGAAACTGTGCTGTCACGTTATCGTATGCGTATCTCCAGCCTTTCTGGTCATGAACATCCCAATCCTTGTAAGCTAAGGACCAGAATACATTCGTATACCCGAGCTTGCTGCTGACATCAAGCGTTCGCGCACTGAATATTCCTCGCGGCGGACGCAAGTATCTCATCTGCTTCTGTCCAGTAATCTGTGAAACTTCAGCGGATACTTTATCTAATTCCTCTTTCATTCGCTCATCAGAAACGGTCGTCATATCCGGATGACTCCAGGAATGGTTGCCGATCAGATGTCCCTCTGACTTCATCCGTTTCAGCAGGTCATGCTGCGTCTTGGCATAGTGGCCTGTTACGAAAAAGATAGCAGGCACTTTCTTATCCCTTAACGTGTCCAGGATCGAGGAGGTGAAGCCATTTTCATATCCATTGTCAAATGTAAGAAACAGTGTCTTCTGCTGATTGTCCCCCATAAAGACGGCGCCGTATTTCTGGATAATCGGCTTAAAGCCTTCTTCATCAATGGAGGGAAGCTGACCATTGCGGCTTTTCTTGAAGCCGAAGTGATATGTACCCCCGTTCGCGTCTGTTGGCTGGACTCCTGTTACCATCGTCATCGCAATGATAAGAGTTATAGTTAGAATTATTCGTTTCATCTGGTGTTCTCCTTGGCTGCTGTATAATCTCGACAGCATGAATATCATGGTTATTGTGGTCATTCATGCACGATTTTATGTAGTATAGGTTGTCCTTATTGGCCATTTCCGATTATGATAGAAGTTGGTTAAATCAGGAAGAGAGGGGATGTTCACATGTCACAACGCTTGCTTCGTTCTGAAGTGCCGCTTGAGGCGACTTGGCGATTAGAGGATCTGTTTGAACATGAAACCGCGTGGCGTCAAGAAATGGAGTCGATATTGGCTGATCTAGTCACCGTTACTTGCTACAAAGGTAAACTGTACGAAGGACCAACCACCTTGCTCAGCTGTCTGGAAGCGATGGAAGTTATTCAACAGAGAGCGATGATCTGCTCCGCTTACTCCAGATTGAAGATATCGGAGGACAGCACAAATGCGACTAATCAAGCAAACAACAGCCGCGCTCTGGATATGACTTCAAGCATATCGACGGCAGTGTCCTTTATTTCCGCAGAGATTAGCTCGATAAGCAACGATAATCTGAAGCAGTTTCAGTCAGATGAGCCTAAGCTCCGTGAATTCCAACCTTTCTTAGATCAGATCACGAACTCGAAGCCTTATCGTTTGAATTCGGAAACGGAAGCCGCGTTGGCGGCATTAGGCGGGGTGCTCGCTTCACCATACCAGATCTATCAGCAGACGAAGCTTGCGGATATGTCCTTCCAATCTGTTGTCGATCTTGAAGGCAATACACATCCTGTCTCTTTTGCGCTGTACGAGAATCGATACATACAATCGAAGGATACTTATTTGCGCAGGGCAGCTTTCAAATCGTTCGCGAATACGTTAAAGTCACATCAAAATGGCATTGCTGAAATGTACGCGACTGAAGTGAAGAAGCAGGTCGTGATGGCCAAGCTGCGCGGTTATGACAATGTCACTTCGATGCTTCTCCATCCGCAGCAGGTTACTCATGAGATGTATGAAGCGATATTAGATACGATCCAGACCGAATTAGCGCCTCATATGCGAAAATGGGCAAAGCTTAAACAGCGTGTCCTCGGTCTCGATGAGCTTCGCTACAGCGACTTGAAGGCTCCGTTTGATCCGGAGTACGATCCAGAGATCTCGTTTGAGGATGCAGCTAAGACCGTGGAAGAATCGCTGCAGGTGATGGGTCCTGAGTACGCGGCGATCATGCGTGAAGCGTTCAGTGAACGCTGGATCGACTATGCCGACAATATCGGCAAGTCGACAGGCGCGTTCTGTTCGTCCATCTATGGCTCTCATTCCTACATCCTGATGACATGGACGAACAGCATGCGTGGTGCGTTCACCTTATCGCATGAGCTAGGGCATGCCGGGCACTTCATGCTGGCTGGACGCAACCAACGAATCACGAGCATGCGTCCGTCGCTGTTCTTCATCGAAGCGCCTTCGACGATGAACGAAATGCTGCTTGCGGATCACTTGTTCCGCAAATCCGAAGATCCGCGCATGCGCCGCTGGGTCATCTCACAATTGTTGAACACGTATTACCACAACTTCGTGACGCATCTACTGGAAGGCGAGCTGCAGCGCAGAGTATATGAGCTTGCCTCAAAAGGCGAGCCAATCACCGCCAAATTGCTGTCCCGCTTGAAAGGGGACATCTTAAGCGGCTTCTGGGGCGACTCGGCCATCATGGACGAGGGCGCTGAGCTGACTTGGATGCGTCAGCCGCACTACTACATGTCGCTGTATCCGTACACGTATGCAGCGGGATTGACCGCTTCGACAGCCTCGGCGAAGCGGATTCGCGAGCTAGGCCAGCCCGCGGTGGATCAGTGGCTGTCCGCGCTGAAGGCTGGCGGATCGCTACCGCCGCTCGAGCTGATGAAGCTCGCCGGCGTCGACATGACGGACGCGAGCAATATTCGCGCCGCGGTCGATTATGTGGGCGAGCTCGTGGACGAGCTGATCGCTCTGTACGAGTAGGACTAAGCACCGCACGGCTTCAGTTAGAGCCGTGCGGTGCTTTTCTATAACATGCCACTTGTGCAATGTGGCTATGCTGGCATTGCTTGTTGCCTGAAGCGGACCGTAGGGCCGCTATTTTGCAAAAAGTGAGCAACTTTGTGCGTTGAGCGGACCCAGAAGCCGTTATTTATTAAGAAACGGTCAGGAATTGGACGAATTACAATGAATAACGGCTCCTCGGTCCGCAAGAAGCACCAAAGTGAAGGATATCGGGCAAATAGCAGTCCCTGTGTCCTGATCGCTGCTGTACGCGGACCGTAGGGCCGCTATTTCGCAATAAGTGAGCAAATTTGTGCGTTTAGCGGACCCAGAAGCCGTTATTTATTAAGAAACGGTCAGGAATTAGGTGAATTACAATGAATAACGGATCCACGGTCCGCAAGAAGCGCTAAAGTGACGGAAATCGTGCAAATAGCGGCTCCTGTGTCCGGACCGCAGCCGCACGCGGACCGTAGGGCCGCTATTTCGCAAAAAGTGAGCAATTTTGTGCGTTGAGCGGACCCAGAGGCCGTTATTTATTAAGAAACGGTCAGGAATAGGGTGAATTACAATGAATAACGGCCCCTATGTCCGGATCGATACTTCACATTGGAGTAGTATACCATGTCACTAGCACATCGATGCTATGCTGGACACGTCACGCGGACTGTAGAGCCGCAATTTCGCAAAAAGTGAGCATTTTGGTGCGTTAAGCGAACCCAGAAGCCGTTATTTATTAAGAAACAGTCAGGAATTGGGTGAATTACAATGAATAAAGGCTCCTATGTCCGCAAGAAGCACCAAAGTGACGGATATCGGACAAATAGCAGCTCCTGTGTCCGGATCGCTTCGGCAAGCGGACCCAGAAGCTGTTATTTATTAAGAAACGGTCAAGAATAGGGTGAATTACAATGAATAACGGCTCCTCAGTCCGCAAGAAGCGCCAAAGTGACGGAAATCGGGCAAATAGCGTCTCCTGTGTCCGGATCGCTGCTGCACGCGGACCGTAGGGTCGCTATTTCGCAATAAGTGAGCAATTTTGTGCGTTGAGCGGACCCAGAAGCCGTTATTTAATCAGAATCGGTCAAGAATAGGGTGAATTACAATGAATAACGGCTCCAAGGTCCGCAAGAAGCACCAAAGTGACGGAAATCGGGCAAATAGCGGCTCCTGTGTCCGGACCACTGCCGCACACAGGAGCCGCGGCAGTATCCCAACAACAATCGCTCGCCGAAATGAACTCTTATCGTATATAATAAAGGAATAGAACCTTTGTTCTCATTTTACTGGGAGGATAAGTACATTGAAGACAGAGAAGGATCAGATCCGGCTTTCTGTTCGAGCGTTAGTTGAATATGTGTTCAGGGCAGGCAGCATAGATTCTGGGTTTCGCTCTGGAAATGCGCTAGTTGAAGGTACGAAAGCCCACCAGCAACTGCAGAAGACTTACCTCGATACAGATCAGAAAGAAGTATATGTGAAAGCGATTATTCCATATCGACATCTTACATATGTGATTGATGGCCGATGCGATGGCGTGCTGCTGTCTGAGCAGCCGATCGTCATCGATGAGATCAAGTCGACGATGCTGGAGCTCGAATCGATAACGGAGGATTCGTATCCCGTTCATTGGGCTCAGGCAACGTTATATGCTTATATGTACGCAGTAGAACATCAACAGGAACAGATGCAGGTGCAAGTAACCTATGTTCATACTGAAACAGGAACACAGCATAGATTCCGTAAAACCTATAGTTTTGCAGAGTTAACCGAATTCGTACAGGATGTCATCCAACGTCATGCTCCTTATGCCGAGCTGCTTCATCAGCATCAACTCACGATGGAACGGAGCATGAAGGAGTTGACCTTCCCATTTACGCGATATCGCGAAGGGCAGCGGAAACTTGCAGGTGCAGTGTACAAGACGATCTCTGAATCCAACAGCTTGTTTGCAATGGCTCCGACCGGCATCGGTAAAACGATGTCCACGATATTCCCGACACTCAAGGCGATGGGCGAGGGCCTCATTAAACGGATGTTCTACCTAACAGCCAAGACGATAACGAGAACAGCGGCAGAAGAGGCGCTATCTCTGCTTCAATCCAACGGCATGCGGGCACATGCTGTCACGATAACAGCCAAGGATAAGATCTGCTTCAAAGAAGAGACGATCTGCCAGAAGGATTACTGCGAATTCGCCAACGGCTATTATGACCGTTTGAATGGCGCAATCCTCGATATACTCGAGCATGAAACATTAATGTCGCGGACAGTGATCGAGCAATATGCACGCAAGCATCGGATCTGTCCGTTCGAGTTTGCACTCGACACCGCTTATGCTTCGGACATTATGATCGGCGACTACAACTACGTATTCGATCCTCGCGTATCGTTGAAGAGATTGCAGGATGAATCCAAGCGCAGCAGCGTGCTGCTTATTGATGAGGCGCATAATCTGGTGGACCGTGGTCGTGAAATGTTTTCCGCGACCGTTATCAAGTCGGCGTTCCTACAGTTAAAGCGAGCTTACAAGGAACTTAATCGCGGATTGTATGAGACTGCGCATGCTGTCAATCAATATATGATCGGAATTCGCAAGCGCTGCGAGCATGGGCAGCCTCAAGTGTGGAATGAACTGGAGCGCGATCTCATCCAACTGCTGGAAGCATTTGTGCTGAGCGCGGAGCAGGAAATGGCGAACGGCAATCGCAGCCAAGGAGCCGGAAGCGGACAAGTCGAGGATGACACAATCGAACAGGCTCGGTCGCTGCTGCTGGATACCTATTTTACGGCACAATCGTTTATACGAATCTCCGAATGGTATGATGAGCGCTATGTGACGTATGCTGAGCTAGCCAAGAATGATGTTGTTGTAAAGCTATTCTGCGTAGATCCATCGAATGCGCTGGCACAGATGCGAGCGGGCTATCGCTCAAGCATATTCTTCTCAGCAACGCTGTCGCCGCTGCATTATTATCGCGATATGCTTGGCGCAAGCGAGGAGAATTACACCGTGACGATCCCTTCACCATTTTCCAAAGAACAGCTGGATGTTCGGATCATCCCGTTATCCACCCGATATAAGGATCGCGAGCAGACGAGGGATGCCTTAGTTCGATTGATTGCAGACCTTGCGCAAGAGCAGCCGGGGAACTATCTCGTATTCTTTCCGTCATATCAATATTTGCAAGATGTATATACGCAGTTTGTTGCACAGAACGAGAGTATACATACGATTGTTCAAGAGACAGGTATGAGTGAAGAAGCAAGAGAAGGGTTTCTAAATGCTTTCCAGGCGAATCGATCACAGACGCTGATTGGTTTTACCGTGCTTGGCGGAATATTTTCAGAAGGAATTGACTTAGTTGGCGATCGTTTGAATCGGGTCATCGTCGTAGGTGTGGGCTTGCCGCAGCTGTGTCTGGAACGGGACATTATGAAGCAGCATTTCATTAACGATGGTAAAAATGGCTACGATTATGCCTATGTCTATCCAGGTATGAATAAGGTACTTCAAGCAGGAGGTCGATTGATCCGTTCTGAACAGGATTCGGGACTGCTCGTATTGGTGGATGACCGCTTTATGAATCATCCATATAACCATCTGCTGCCTCCAACATGGAAGGAATAGTGTGGATGAATATGGGGACGTTCGCATGATAGTATAGATGATAGAAATAGCAGTAGAGGAGATAACTCGCATGTATCAGTATATCGATCAGGAATATGTGAAAGTCGACTTTAGCAGAGCGGATCTGCGAGAGGGGGAATTGAAAGGCTGTGTCTTTCAAAGCTGCAGCTTTCGAGGTGCTTCACTGGATGAAGTCGATACGATCGGCTGTCAGTTTATCCAATGTGACTTCACTGGTGCGACGTTGAATGCTTCCCATCACACCAATTCGGCTTTCACGAACTGCATGTTCTCTGGTGCCAATCTGTTCGTTGCGAAGTTTCGAGAATGCAAAATGGTAGGCTCGGACTTCAGCAAAGCCCAACTTGACGGCATCACGATTGAGCGCGGCGACTGGTCGTATTCGAATCTTAGATTCGTAAACTTTAGCAAGCAGGACCTTCGTCATGTCAAGTTTGCTGAAGCTGATCTGTATGAGAGCAACTTGGAAAAGGCAGACTTGCGCGAGGCGGATCTAACGCGTGTTCAGTTGGGGAAAGCCCGTTTAGCAGGGGCAGATCTTCGAGGAGCAGTAGTGGATGGGCTGAACTTTAAAGCGATAGATCTAAAAGGTGTTCGCATCGATATGATGCAAGCAGCAGCGGTGGCGAGGTCTTATGGAGCTAAAGTAGAGTAACCTTATATGCAGTGCAATGATCTTATCGAATGGGGGAGTTAAGACATGGATATTGCAATTACCGTTCCATTGAAAGACGAGATGCTCCAGCGGCTGCAGGCTGACTATCCAGAGGTGTGCATCCACAAGTGCAAATCATTAGAAGACGCATCGGAAAGCGCGCTCCAGTCAGAGGTTCTAGTCGCATACAATTCACAGATGAAGGCTGAAACGCTAAACAGAATGCCCAATCTGCGTTGGATTCAAGCATTCAGTGCAGGTGTTGATAATCTTCCACTGCATGAATTGGAGGCCCAATACATAACGGTAACGACGTCTAGCGGAGCCCATAAGATTCCGATGGCAGAATTCGCGTTCGGACTTATGCTGCAGGAAGTGAAGAGCCTCATTCCATTGTACCAATCGCAGCAGCAAGCGCAATGGAATCGCAAGCAGACGTTCGGCGAGCTGGACAGCAAGACGGTTGCGATTCTCGGAACAGGTGCGATCGGTGAAGAGATCGCAAGGCGAGCTAAAGTGTTCGGCATGCAGACGATCGGTGTCAATCGTTCAGGTCGTATGGTAGAACACTTCGATATCATCTACACCCAACACGATACGGATCAGGCGTTGGCTGCGGCAGACTTTGTCATTGTTGTCGCGCCGTTGACTTCCGATACTCGTAACTGGTTGAATGAGAACACCATGCGCTGCATGAAGCCGGAGGCTGTGTTAATGAATCTGGGGCGCGGCGAATTGATCGATGAACAAGCACTTATACATTTGCTTCAAGAAAGAGCGATTAAGAAGGCTTATCTTGACGTATTTCAGATTGAGCCTCTTCCAGCAGATTCCCCCTTGTGGACATTAGACAACTGCATCGTGACACCACACATCTCTGCTATATCAGAACGTTATAATGAACGTTGTCTAAGCATCTTTATGCACAATCTAAACTGCTATCGGAAGCAGGAGACGATGATGAATATCGTCGAAGCAGAGAGAGGCTATTAATTAGGTATCATTTCTTGACAACTTCTTCAAAGTCTCCGAATATACATATAGGGGGTATAAGTATATTACGGGAGGCGGCATGATGGATAATACGATTCGATTTGCTGTGGCACCAACCTTGCAAGAGGGCGGCGTTATGCTAACTTCAGCACAATTAGCTGTATTAGCTGAAATAGCAGGACCAGAAGCGACTATGGAGATGACTTCATTTCACCAATTATATGTTGAGATGCCAGGCTCATCCCTTGATGATATTACACCGCGATTGGAAGCTGTCGGTCTGGAAGTTTATCCTGTTGGATTCGTTACGAAGAGCTTGATCGCCTGTCATTTCTGCAGGGGGGCAGAAGAGTCAGGACTCGATACGGCACAAGCGATTAATCAAGTAATCGCAGGGATACCGACTCCATATCCGATGAAGATTGGATACGCAGGCTGTCCGATTGCAACGAGTGAGCCGCTCTTGAAGGATATTGGGATCGTGAAGATGCGCGATACGTTTGATATCTATATTGGAGGAGAAGCGAAGACGATCAAGGAAATGCGAATTGCGGAGCTGTTCAGAAGCAATGTTACGGCAAATGAGCTGCTGACATTGATTCCAAGCATGATTCAAGCGTATGCGGAGCATGCGAAGAATAAGGAGCGATTCCACCGATTCCTGAAGCGCAACACGTTGGAGCAGTATAAAGAATGGGTACAAGAATGCTTACTACGAGCTTCATAATGGCCTACTCAGTACAATAATAAACAAGACGCCCTACAGCTGTATGCGATACGGGCGTCATATGAGCATAGAAGTTGATATTCAGTTAGCTTTTTGGTTTGCGTTTTGCGATTTCCTCGGTAACGACGAATGCCAGATCTTCATTTCCAAATAAAGAAAGAACGCCAAGCAGTGTCTCATCAGGGATGAGGCCTGCTTCTTCTTTGGATACGGTCAACTCGATGCCTTGCTGAAGCGGGTAGTTATCTTTTTGCTTGGGATATGCGCGCTGATAGAGTTCTACTGGATCCAGATCGTTATTTACACACCATTGTGCAAATACGAGAATCATCATCTGCTCATCACGCTGATAGTTTTCGATTACGATATCTTCCATTTCTTTTTGGTTCATTGATTATTCTCCTATCAGAAGGTAATATGGTCTCATTATATCGAAGATGAGGAGCTATACACAATGATCATGAACGAGAAGATAAAGGCGTACGAGGTTCAATTGGCAGGCTTAGATGGTGAGGACCTCGGAATCGTGCCTACAGCTGAGGCGCTTGCGATGGCCAAGAAGCTGAAGGTGGATCTCGTGTGTACTTCACTGATGAGCAGTCCTCCGCCATGCAGGTTGATCGGTGCGGGAGCAGCCAAGCAGGAGAAGCAGCAAGCGAGTAAACGAGAGCGTCCGATGAAATGTAAAGAAATTCGGATGACCCCGCATATTGAAGAACATGATTATGAGACCAAGAAGCTGCAAGCTGAGCGCATCCTTCGCTCTGGTGACGCTGTTCAACTCGTTGTACGAGTCACAGGTAAAGAAGGGGAGAAGGGAAAGAAATTGATCGAGGAGCTGCTGCAGGACTTAGCCCAGGTAGGGCGCAAAGAAACAGGGATTCAAATAAGCGGCAAGCAGGTTGCTGTACAAGTAAACCCGATCTAGTACAACCTTCTCATAAGGGTTCAAGATCAACATAATGAGTAGATGGAGTCGATATCTTACGTACTTAGTGGATATCGACTTTTTTAATACGCAGAGTGTGACTTCTGGTTCTCATATTCGTGCAAACTATTAACTGTGAGCATATGAATATAATGACATCTACCCCAAAAGAAGTGTAAATTATCCTGTAATTGTAGTCATGAGATTTGGTAAAGGATGTGGATTTTTGAGAGGAGGAGGTGTAATATAAAGGGCGGTTGAGATATCGCTAACTCTAATAGAATTAATTCTGAAGGTGTAAATGTCTAATACATATCTGTCTGAGACGGTTTAAAAAGAAAGCGCTATCTTACTAGCAATTGCCTTATAGGTAATGCAAGGCATTACGTTAGGAGGACATCGTGTGCAGCTGAACTCGGTTTAGGATCTAAATAGTTAAAATATTTGCATTTCAATAGATATAGGTGGTAAACACTGGTATAATGAAGTTGCTCCAATCCATTTGTTGTATGACATGATAGAGAATTCTTATGACACCAACTACTTAGTGAAGGAAAGGGATTCTAATGATCAAACATCAAACTCGAACTGAGAAAGACTTTTTGGGGGAAAAGGAAGTCCCGTTCGATGCGTATTACGGTATTCAAACACTGCGAGCTGTTGAAAACTTCCCGATAACAGGCAGCCGCATGAATGAGGAATTGATACGTGGCTTAGCTGTTGTGAAGAAAGCGGCAGCGCTGGCTAACCTGGAAGTAAAGCAGCTGCAAGCCGAAATGTGCCAGGCTATTGTGCAAGCAGCTGACGAGATTATTGCAGGTGAGTGGCATGACCAATTCATAGTAGATCCGATCCAAGGCGGAGCCGGAACGTCGATGAACATGAACAGTAATGAAGTCATTGCAAACCGAGCTTTGGAGCTTCTCGGCAAAGACAAAGGGGATTACGGCAGCTTAAGCCCTAATAACCATGTCAACCGTTCGCAATCTACGAATGACGCATTCCCAACTGCTATTCATATTTCAGTATTAACGTTAATAGATAAATTGTTGATTACGATGAAAGAGCTTCAGCAATCTTTCGATAAGAAGGCTGAGGAGTTTAACCATGTCATCAAGATGGGCCGTACTCATCTGCAGGATGCAGTGCCTGTTCGACTCGGTCAATCCTTTGAGGCGTACAGCAGAATGCTTGGCCGTGATATGAAACGTATCGAGCAGACGAAGCAGCATCTATATGAAGTGAACATGGGTGCAACTGCAGTAGGCACTGGCTTGAATGCAGATCCGCGATACATTAAGCGAGTGGTTGAACTGCTGGCTGAGCACAGCGGTTTCCCGTTGGTAGGGGCAGAGCATCTTGTTGATGCAACGCAGAATACAGATGCTTATACGGAAGTGTCTGCTTCACTGAAAGTTTGTATGATGAACATGTCCAAGGTGGCAAATGACCTGCGTCTGCTTGCTTCGGGGCCGCGTACGGGCTTTGGCGAGATTCGTCTTCCAGCTCGTCAGCCTGGCTCCTCCATTATGCCGGGTAAAGTAAATCCGGTTATGTGTGAAGTCGTGAACCAGGTTGCGTTCCAAGTTATCGGCAACGATCATACGATCTGCTTGGCTTCAGAAGCGGGACAGCTTGAGCTTAATGTAATGGAGCCTGTACTCGTATACAACCTGCTGCAATCCTTGAGTATGATGAGCAACGTATTCAAAGTGTTCAAGACTCATGCGCTTGACGGAATTGAAGCAAATGTAGAACGCTGCCGCGCTTATGTGGAGAACAGCGTCGGCATCATTACTGCGCTGAGTCCGCATTTGGGTTATGAAGTGTCCTCTCGTATCGCTCGTGAAGCGACAGAGAACGGCAAGACTGTCCGTGAATTGTGCTTGATGTACAACGTACTGACAGAAGAGGAGCTGGATACGATTCTTGATCCTTATGAAATGACGAAGCCTGGAATCGCAGGTGCAGCATTGTTTGACCGCGAATAGCCCTCATATATAATGGATAAAGCCCGTCCGTAGTTAAGCTCTCAAGGCATAACCGCTGGCGGGCTTTTTTATTCACGAATCCAATCATACATATGCGCTATTGCTACCTTATGAATATCCGCAGGAAAATGGTGCCCATACCCCTCATACGTGTGCATCACCACGTCGCGGCCAAGCTCCTGCAGCTTCGCATGCATATCCCGCCCGTGCCCATAATCAACCAGCACATCATCCCTGCCGTGGATGATCAGCACGGGGCAGTGAATATGCTCAGCCAGCTGCAGCGGCGAACGCGCGGCATACGCCTCCGCGTTCTTGGCGGGGCTGCCGTGCAGCACGCGCTTCAGCATGCGGCGCAGATCGACGCGCTCCTCATACGTGCGCGCAAGGTTCGAGACGCCGCTCCACAGCACTAAACGTGTGATCTGCGGCAGCTGAGCTGCTGCTTGCGCGGCATTGATCGCGCCGCGCGAGAAGCCCATTACCGCGATGCGCGCTTCGTCCGTGAACGGAAGCTGCTGAAGCAGGCGGATGGCAGAGCGCACATCCTCTTGATCAGCGCCTCCGAACTCATCGCGGCCTTCGCCGCCTTCATTGCCGCGGTAGGACGGCGCGAACACGATATGGCCGTGCTGAGCGAAGCGCTCCAGCCAGTTCGTCTTCACGCTGCCAACTTTGCCAATTCCGCCGCGGCAGTACAGCATAATAGGCCATGTATCCTTCATTTCAGGATACAGCCTGGCCTGGTTCACGCGTTTACGATTGCGAGCCAGCAAAGTGACGGGTAAGTCAGAGCACCCATAATACTTCTCGATCCAGGTTTGTATATCGGTAGGATTAAGCTCGTATCCTGCTGGCAGCGCTAAGTATCCCTTAACGCGGAGCCCGTCCGATAAATAAGTTATATGATATATCATGAGGCATTCTTCCTCTTGTCTGTCATCTTAGACGACTTATTAGATGTAGATAATGGAAATGAACGTGTTCAACCATAATTATAGCTCATAAGCGTCGACATATAGTAAAATGACCTTAATTCCAATTGTCATACATATTTCGATCATCATTAATAATGTACCGAAAGGGTAGGTGGAACATGCTTAGAGGATTAACGAGAGCGGGAATCGGAAATATCGGTTCTGATGAGAACTTTATTCGTCTGGCGGCGCAATATGGCTTTGGTGCAGTCGATATCGACACTAAAGCATTTATCGATCAAGTAGGCTTGAACCGAGCGAAGGAGCTTCTAGCGGAGCATCAGATGAAGATTGGCTCCATCGGTTTATCTGTGGAATGGAGAACGACTGACGAACAATTCCGATCAGGCTTAAAGAAGCTTGAGCAGGAAGCTGAAGCGGCGGCACAGCTTGGCTGTACGAGCTGTTGTACATACATCCTGCCGTCAACAGATCAGAAGGCAGCTAGCTTCATGGCGGCTGCGATCAATCGTTTTCGAATGATTGCAGACATATTGGACGCGCATGGCGTGCGCTTGGGCTTGGAGTTTGTCGGACCGCACCATTTGCGTACAACCTGGAGTAATCCGTTCATATGGACGGTGGACGAAACCTTAGAAATGATCGAGGCCATTAACAAGTCCAATGTAGGCTTGCTCATAGATGCGTATCATTGCCATACAACCGGCTTCGGGGCAGCGGACATCTTAAAGTTGAAGCCGCATCAGATCGTTCATGCGCATATTAATGATGCACGCGATCTGCCGGTTGAGCAGCTGCTTGATAATGACCGCCTATATCCTGGCGAGGGCATAATCGATCTGCGCGGCTTTGTAAACAGCCTGCAGGAAATTGGCTACACGGGCGCTGTATCGCAGGAAATATTGACACCTGAGCAGCCAACTGCTCCAAGTGAAGAACTGCTAGCCCGTTCACAGGCTGGATTCGATAAGGTAATGCCGAAACAGAAGTAAATAAAGAGTCGGAAGAAGCGCTGAGAGGATCAGCGCTTTTTTTGTAGTAGGCTCTGTATTACTTTTCCAGAATAAAATCATCGATTAAAACGCTAACTTCATTTAGTGTTTTATACTGTTCATATTTTGTTAGATTATAGCTATGATAGATGTTTGCATTTGCTCCGACTAGCGAATTAACATAATCTACTTTGTCATTTTGATGGTCAAGTGCCGTTTCTAAATCTAGTAGCACTTCATTTTGCTGTAAATCAACCATAAGTAATAATAATTCAACCTCTAACTTCTTCTATAAACAATAAGTAGTTGTTAAAGTATAATTAACTAATGAAATAGGGGGAGATTTCATGAACAGTAATTATTCAAAGATATTAAGTTCTAAAATTGCACATCTTAGAAAACTTCAAGGATTAACCCAAGAGGAGTTAGCGCAGCTTCTTGGAGTTTCAATTCAAGCAGTATCGAAATGGGAGAATAATATTTGGTGCCCAGATATATCGCTTTTGCCACGAATTGCATATATTTTCAATGTAAGTATAGATGAACTATTCGGTAAAAACATAGAAAAGGAAGTTACATATAGCTTGATATCCGATTTGTTTTGGTACGACGATGACAAATATAGAATAGCATTATTTTGTGGAAAAAAATTAATTAATCATGAACTATATGAATGTAAGGAAGGAAGCAATACTTTTACATTCAAATTTTTTGGGGATAATTATGATTTAATTGGTTCTTGTAAGATTGATTGTAAAGAAAAATACTGAATCTATATCTTACGTTTTATATGTTTTTTTAATTCCGACAAATTTATAGTGGGGTATTTATAATCTGAGGGCCTGAATTGATATATTGAAGGATAACTCTTTTTTCATTTCTATATTTTCTTGATATAACAAAAATAAGCACACAATAAAAATAACATCTAAACCAATTGAAATTGAAATCATGAGTTTCCCATTACTAATCGACATATCAGAAGTCCACTTTAATTCTGCGTTTGGAATAGCTTCACGTTTTGTACCACTCTTGTATCCCCATACTGTTGTTGCTTTAAGATTTACTTATTCATTGATCGCGAGTGACATTAACGGGTTCCGTTTTGAGGTGGAAAATATTGAAACGATGTTAAAATTGACAAGTGTTTTGACAGTGGTCTGATACAAAAAAAGGGTGGCATTTGCCACCCTTTTACTAATTTCACGCCAATTTCAAAGAGGCGGTAAGTTGAAAGAAGTTGTTATATTTTTATTAATCGTACTTTACTTTTCTTAATAACTACGTCAACAAGAATGGAAAAGTGTAAAAACAACATGGAAGCAGGAATACTTAACCACAAAACTTGAAATAAAGCAGGTCTATCTCCGAAACTTCCTCTAGAAATTATTAACATTAGCACGAATGTAGAGAGTTCCCCTCCAATAATATAAAAAAAGACAAACATTAGATACTTAACTAATACATTGATTGGTTTGAATTGTTTTACAAATTTTTCAATTAACAATGCAATAGGTATACCAAAACAAATAAACAGAGGAGTTAGAAAAAGTATACCTCCAGCCATCAGAGAAGGATAAGAATAATAATAATGATCCTCCAGGCGTTCGCTTATGGGCGTATAATCAATTGCAGAAGCAACGGCGACAAAAATTATACTTGAAACTACTGCTACAATAATTTTTTTTAAAACCAACCTTACACCTCATTTCGCACTTCTCATTCACTCTTCTTTGTTTAGATTGTTATCTCCAATGCCATGATACTTGTAGATAGAGACATTATTAACCCCGTATAGTTGTATCATCTTATCTGTTAGTTTAATAATAAACGTTAATTTCCTTTATTTCAAATATTACTACAAATATTTCTTTCTATTTGAAATAATGGGATGTAATGTAAATGTGTAAATTATAACTTAGTACACAGCAACTATGTGAAGTTTGAATTGTATATATCTACTAGTATCAAGGCATGAGAACTGGAGAAAGGGGATTAATCATGCGGCTAAAGATGATATTTAGTATGTTATTTGTTTTAATGATGGTGGGTTGTGAAGAACAAAGTATTGTCGACCCTACGACTCAAGAGTCGCCAGCGATCTTCGAGAAGAAAAAGGACTCCATTATTATTCAAAACAATAACGATGGCATGCACCGTCGCAACTTAGAATACGACTCACGGGAGAATGGGAATCTTGTTGTTGATCCGAATTATTACATTCAAAATGAATTTAAACGTGGTGAAGTGGTTTATTACAAAACACCTGTAATTGATAAGAGCAAATATCCAAATTTGAATCCCTCTGAACAAAATATTTCACGAGTGATCGCACTTTCTGGAGAGGTTGTAGAAATTAAAAAAGGTCAGATTTATGTAGATGGGAAAAAGTTAGATGCGTTTTATGGAAAGGTTTCGAGTTGGGGAATGGATGAAGCAGAATACTTTAAGAATGTTAATCAACCAGGCTCAGCCGTGTGTAATGAAACCTGTCAGAAAAACATGAAGGAATATTTCAACATGGATATGAGAGAACTCAAAGTACCTGATAATCATTTATTTGTGTTGGGTGATACTGCTTGGAGAAGTATTGACAGTCTGACCTACGGTGCTCTTCCTATCAATAACGTTATAGGTAAAGTTGAGGGATATGAAAAGAAATAATTAGTTACTTTCAATGAATATGGTTCTTATTTGGCTAATTTTTCTCAATGAAGAAAGGGTGGCATATGCCACCCTATTTTGTCTCAAATGTTTGACTATTGAACTGTCAATTTTAAAGCTGTTTAACTCATTTCCACCTCAAAACGGAACCCGTTACCTTTTCTATAGGTCGTCTTTTCTTCCGTTAGTTAATTCTAATCCAGTTACCGCCATTTGCATAACGAGCGCCAGAGATGTAGCCTTGAACGTTAATTAATCTGATTTTCCCATCTGTAAAAGTATACTCAAGGAAGGGAAGGGGAGTTTTAATATCCGCCGTCAAACTTTCAACGACCTAACTAATACGCTTCTTCAACGCGCCAGAAGACCTTATCTATTATAATATAGCTTAGTGGTAAAATACGGTATAGTGAGTGTTGCGCAATAAGAACGATTCTATGATCGGAAGAGAGGATATAAGATGCTGGAAATAGTAAAGGGTCCTTATTTGTTGAAAGCTAGAATACTCCGGTGAGTACTAACCTCCAAGCCTTGTTACCACACCACAACTAACAGTACAATAATTCCGAGCCAAATCAGCCAGATTACTGGGTGACCGAAATTTAATCCCCAGCCGACTCCGAACCTTTTCTCGACGATTAGGTTTGGATCCTTGCGATTGAAATAAATCATACCTAATAGCCATTTATCATCATCATGAACAGGTCTGACATTGGAGCAATCGGCAGACCGCTCCAAGCGGCTTCCGCCCTGACCAGCCCAGAACGATAAGGCGAAGGCGTATAAGATGATAAAGGCTATTATGATTAGGATAATGGGGATAGCGAAATTGATGTTAAGCAGAGATATCATATTTAGTTGCACGACGGAAAACAGGATAACTATTAAGAAGCTTGCTGTAATCATAAAACATGACCAAGTACGGCGGAAAGTTACGTCTTGTCTGGTGGAACGGTTAGGATCAGTGGGTTGAAGCTGCTGCTTCACTCTGAGAATACTCCAATTCTCAAATATGAACAAAAGTGTTATGAACACTTGGATTATCGTAGGCATAAACACAGAACTATAAGATTTAGCTGCATAGCGGTCTACGTTCCAACTGCTGTTGTAATGGATCGGAATCTGATCAGGAATCAGATCGTAGTTGCGTAGCACAGTTACAATACTAACAACAATAATTAAAACATGAATGAGGAACCAATTACTAGACAAGCCAATGTTTCTTTTCCGAAATCCAGTGTCCACTGCCATGATCGATGGTTCCGGAGCAATAGGCAGCATAGGTAGTAAACTTTTCATTTTGAAATGATAGCTAATGTTTATGACTAGGGAGATTACGACCATGGCGAGTGAATAAGTGACAATGATCCAACTTTGTTGCTTGGAATGTTCATCACCGTATATTAGACAGATGATACAAACAATGAATAGGATGGTATGCAAGGTAGCACTAATCCTAGCATATGACTTCCGCATCTGGCGCAGAGGCTCACTGCGGAATTGTACAGCGCTGACGGTGACCCCAAAACTAATCGTCTCTCTTGTTAAATAAGGCATGCTCACCATGAGTACAATGGTAGGTACAAATACAAAGATCATTACTATAACAGGCATTATCGTCATATCATTCGCCTCCTCTTATACATAAGTGTGTATTCGAAAACTCTATAATCCTTATAGCATAGGCGATTCATCACTATGCCTTTTTGCGTATGATTATCCTATTAACATAGGATAGGTAATCGACTTGAACGTAAATTTAATTATAATCGATTTTATTTATACTCTGACGCAGTAATCCGCGCCATTGCAGATACGAGGCGAGCATTTCGCCCAATTTTGCTACTGCTGGTTATCCCACCCTTCATCCGAAATCCTGTCTATCGTTTCGTGGCTAAGCATCGAAAAAAAATTGGGATAACGAAAACCTGTCCTTTACCTACACAGAATTTCAAACAGATGTACTTGCCATAATTCAGTTGTCAGATGAGTAGCTCTGCGTAGCAAAAAGATCTGAATAAATGTTAATTTCACCCTTGTAGTCACTAAATCGTGTTGTGTGGTGCAAACGATTTTACAGTAAAGGCGTCCTTTTTCCTATTCATTTTTGTATTTTATTGGTTAATCAACAGGCGTGCTATTATAATATAGCTTAGTGGTAAAATACGGTATAGTGAGTGTTGCGCAATAAGAACGATTCTATGATCGGAAGAGAGGACATGAGATGCTGAAAATAGTAAAGGGTCCCTATCTACAATGGCCGACTGAACATTCGATGACTATGATGTGGGAGACCTCTTCGCCATCGTCATCAAGAGTTGACATCCTGCTCGCAGAGCGTATCCATAGCGGTCATCAAGGCAATTACAAACGGCCGGAAACTATTGTTCACTCAGTATGTCAGCAAGATTATTCGATGATTCATCAAGTGACCGTGACCGACCTGGAGCCAAGCACGATCTATTTTTATCAAGTATATTCCGAGAATGAACAGGGAACGGTGGGATCTTCACCGATTCCGTTTAAAACATCAGTTCGAGCAGGAGAGCCGTTCTCCTTCACAGTGACGAGTGAAACAGGCGGCTATAGCGGCTTTGACACTACTGACGGAGCGATTAACCAGCGAATATTTGCGCTCATGCAAAAATATCGACCTGATCTAGCCTTGTTTATCGGAGACATTGTGAATGACGGAAGGAATTATGAGGATTGGGATAAGTATTTCTTTGCACCCGGCAAGGATTTCTTGAGAAGTACGCCGAGCTACAGCTGCCTCGGGAATCATGAAGCGGACGGTTCTTGGTATTATGATTATTTTGCAGTTGCTCCGCCAAAGAATTACTATTCCTTTGATTATGGTGATGTTCATTTCCTATGTCTGGACAGTACGGACTTTATTCCGCCTGACCATTATCCGTACAGCAACGGCGAGATCGGATCAGGTAATCCGCAATATGATTTCTTAGTTCATGACTTGCAATCTACTTCTGCAAAATGGAAAATCGTCTACTTTCACTATCCTCCGTATGTATCTGGCGGATATCAGGTGGAGGCCTTACGGCAATTATGTCCTGTGCTTGAGGAGTATGGCGTTGATCTTGTGTTCAACTCTCATACGATTGTATACGAAAGAAGCCATCCCATTTACGAAGACAAGATTGATTATGATAAAGGAATCGTGTACATAGTCGCAGGCGGTGCGGGTGCAATGCCAGAATGGCTGCTGCCTAAGCGAGAATGGCATACATCGCAATCGTTGGCGGTGCCGCATTTTTTACAAGTCGTAGTTACTGCTGATCGTATTGAGATTCGTGCGATTGATGAAGAAGGACGGTTATTTGATAGGTGGGGAATGCAGAAAGACTCTAGCGGGAAAAAGGTTTATTTTTAGATGGATGTTGTAAGAAAATAAAGTATTTTCTTAGTGCTTAGATTAAGCAAGTGCTCCTTTTTAAGCAATACATGCTACCTGCGTACGTTTTTTAATTTGTAATTGGAAATGGAATATAATGAGGAGGACGTAACCCAAGCGAAGGCTTGGGAGCGTCCTTTTGTTGAACGATCGGCAGGATAGCGCAACAATGTCCCCCTATTTGTCGTCATATTATTGAGGCTGAAGGGGGGATTTAATTGAAACTAAATATTATTTTACTTACATGTGTTATGTTAATTACTTTAACTGGATGTTTGAATAAATCCAATGGAAACCATCCCAATCAAAATGTAGTGGTGGAGGAATATAAAGAAGGAAATAAAATTGTAAGTGTGGCGGAAAAAAACTTGGAAGACTTCAAAAAAGCATTGCAGTCAGAAGGACTTGAATTAATTCCAGTTCAAGAAGAACGTAATAATTGGATATTGAACAACAATAAACCAAATAATTTTACCGTGGGTAGGCCTAACGAAAATACAGACCCATCTAAATTAGAGCGAGTTTCAATTTATGTTTTCGAATCAGAAAACTCACGAAAAAAAGGGTTGGAAGATTTTAATAAACAAAAAGAAAAATATGATATGATGATTCCTCGTATTTATGAAGCAAGGAATGTAATGGTATTTTATTGGGCACTTGCTGATATGGATAAACCTGCGAAATACGAACAACAATTTCAAAAAGCAATCAACCATCTTGAAATTTGAAAAGTAAAGTATTTCCACTTCTCGCCTGTTACGCTAATGGGAACTACAGCTGTATAAAGGTAGTGGCAGTCTAAGACTTTTCTAAAAGTCGACAGCTGCAACTGTCTTTTTATTTCTGATCAGTCTAAAACTTATTATTCAATACTTGATCAGTAATCTCTCTCGAAATTCGCATTTCGTAACGGCAGCGTTCATATTCAACCGTCAATGTACTGAAGGCAAGATTTATATTTCAATCGGTAAAGAACAGGGGCTAGGAGCAAGAACTTAAGGCTGCTGTTCTTTTGCTGTGCAAGAAAATATTGACATTGGACTCCAAATGACGCACTATAGATACCGACGGTCGGTATTTTAAGGAGGATGCATGGAATGGCTAGAAATAAATACCCTGAGCAAACGCTGGAACAGATTTTGAATGTATCGGCTCAACTGTTTATGGAGCAGGGCTATGACAAGACGAGTATTCAACAGATCATCGACGCTTTAGGAATGTCGAAGGGCGCGATTTATCATCATTTTAAATCAAAGGAAGAAATATTGGCTGCGGTTATGAAGCGTCGTGCTGACTATTCAATGGCCATGTTTGATACGCTGATCCAGCAGACCGAAGGGAGTAATGCTAGAGAAAAGCTTGTTCGCATACTTGAAGCTGCTGTGGCAGATCAGAATGCGCATTCTCTTGACCGTGTTCTCAGTTCACAGATCAACAATCCGCAATATGTAGTGACGGGATTGAAGTATAGTATCATGATTGACGCGCCTCGTATTGCTGAACTGATCAAGCAAGGAATTGAGGATGGTTCCATCACAACGGACTTTCCTACAGAGTGCGCGGAAATATTCATGCTGCTGCTGAACATATGGATGAATCCCGTTCTCTTTGACCGCGATCTTGATGCTACCTTGAACAGAATGACATTTTTACAGCAGATGATGAAGCAATTAGGGGTAGATATCGTAAGTGAGAGCTTAATTCGGAAGGTAACGGAGCTTTATGAGGATATGAAGGGATATCAGTAAGGTCGCGTATGATCTGTGCGCCAAACCATGACCGAATAAGGAGGATGAATTGCGATATGAATAATAATAAATTGATTGAAGCATCCAAGCGGTTATCCGATAAGTCGTATCAACATGCGATGAAACAAGCTTATCAAGCAACGCACCCGACTCAAGAACGATTATATAAAGGTGCGCTAATAAGCGGAGGAGTTGGCATTGGCCTGCTGCTTGCTGGAGTAGTATCGCTGCTATTCAGTACAGAAGGTTGGGTATGGGGCATGATCTGCTCGGGGTTGCTTCTTATCATGATCAACGCAATAAATATGATCCTGAATAAGCCGAAGTGATGAGGGTGAGCGGATGCTCCATATTTTTTTACTTCAATACATACCGACGGTCGGTATTATAGTCGCTGAGATATTCATCCCATGAATCAAGTCTATGAAATGCTCGCTGAATATGACATTTAACACGAGGATTATTATCCATTTGTAAATTATCTGAATGAATCAAAACACTTTTGTTGACAGACATGAATATTCATGTGATAGTAATGAAAATGGATATAAATACCTGAGAAAGGGCGAAATGTATGATTCGTGTTTGTCACGGTATGCGATGGGACAATTATATATGTCGCTCTTGTTCAAAAAGGGGCTGTGTAGAAGCTGAATGCTTCCACACAGCCCCTTTCTTTTGCTAAAGCAAGAAAGGGGTTGAAGTGAATGGCGATTAAGAAGAACGAAAATACCGTACTAACCGGACCGATTATGATTAAGGGGGAACAGCTGACGCTGGATGAGGTATCATCGATCGCATATGATTATACTCCTGTTGTCCTTACCTCAGAATCGATTCAGCGTGTCATGGAATGCCGACATATGGTGGAAGATTTCGTCAAGTCGAACAAGGTCGTGTACGGTGTAACCACCGGCTTCGGCAAATTCAGTGACGTGGTCATATCTGCTGAGGATTCAACCCTGCTGCAGGAGAACCTTATTCGCAGCCATGCGTGTGCTGTGGGCCAGCCTTTGCCGGAAGCGACAGTACGGGCCTTGATGCTGCTGCGCGCGAATGCACTAGCCAAAGGATATTCCGGCATTCGCATTGAGACGCTGCAGCTGCTGCTGGATTGCTTGAATAGGGGAGTTCACCCTGTGATCCCCGAGCAAGGATCATTAGGCGCGAGCGGTGACTTGGCGCCGCTGTCGCATCTCGCGCTCGTGCTTATGGGCGAAGGCGAAGCCATCTATCAAGGCGAACGCTTATCAGGGCACGATGCGCTGATAAGGGCTGGCCTGAAGCCTGTGCAATTGCAGGCGAAGGAAGGCTTGTCCCTCATTAACGGCACGCAGATTATGACGTCGATCGGCGCTTTAACGCTGCTGCAGGCGCAGCGCCTTGCGAAGTCCGCTGACGCGATCGCCGCGCTGACTGTGGAAGCGCTTCACGGGATAACCGATGCGTTCGCGGATGAGCTGCAGCAGGTGCGTCCTTATCCCGAGCAGATTGGCGTCGCTGCTAATCTGCGGAAGCTGCTGCAAGGGAGCAAGCTGACCAGCCGTCAAGGTGAGATTCGCGTTCAGGACGCGTACTCGCTGCGCTGTCTGCCGCAGGTTCACGGCGCGACTCGTCAGACGCTTGCTTACGCGGAAGATAAGCTCTCAATAGAGATGAATGCAGCGACAGATAATCCGCTGCTGTTCCTGGAAGACGGCGAAGTGATCTCAGGCGGCAACTTCCATGGGCAGCCGATCGCTTTCGCCATGGATCTGCTGAAGATTGGGATAAGCGAGCTGGCTAACATCTCAGAGCGGCGGACTGAGCGCTTGGTGAACCCGACGCTGTCCGGGGGATTGCCGGCATTCCTTAGCCGTCAGCCGGGAATTGCATCCGGCATGATGATACCGCAGTACGTAAGCGCGTCGCTCGTCTCTGAGAACAAGGTGCTTGCTCATCCCGCAAGCGTCGACTCTATCCCATCCTCCGCGAATCAGGAGGATCATGTGTCGATGGGGACGACTGCCGCAAGACATGCATCGCAGGTTACAGCTAACGCGGCGAAGGTATTAGCGATAGAGCTGATCTGCGCGGCAGAAGCGGTGTCGCTGCGCGGCGCGGAGAAGCTGGCACCGCCAACCCGAGCATTATTCCAGCTGGTGCGCTCCGTAGTGCCGCCTGTTCTGACCGATCGCTCGCTGAGTAAGGAGATTGAGCTCGTTGCGGCTATGCTTAGTCGAGGTGACTTCCTGCACACGGTTGAAGAGGTGTCAGGTCCATTGTATTAATTAGCCTGTATTTCATGAATAAGAGGAGGCGTCTGAAGATGAGTGAACATAAACGATTGATTCGTGCACCAAGGGGCACTACATTGAATTGTAAAGGCTGGGTACAGGAAGCCGCACTGCGAATGCTGATGAACAATCTGGATCCAGAGGTGGCTGAGCGACCAGAAGATCTAGTCGTATATGGCGGAATTGGAAAAGCCGCTCGCAACTGGGCTTCTTATGATGCGATCGTACGTGAACTGCAGCGCTTGGACAACGATGAGACACTGCTTATCCAATCAGGCAAGCCTGTCGGCGTATTTCGCACTCATGAACGTGCGCCGCGGGTACTGCTGTCGAACTCCGTGCTAGTGCCGATGTGGGCGAACTGGGAACATTTTCGAGAGCTTGAACAAAAAGGCCTTATGATGTACGGACAAATGACGGCTGGCAGCTGGATCTACATTGGGACTCAAGGCATCCTGCAGGGCACATATGAGACGTTTGCGGAAGCCGCTCGTCAGCATGCAAACGGCTCTCTACGCGGAACGTTGACGCTAACTGCGGGTCTTGGCGGTATGGGCGGGGCTCAGCCATTGGCGGTAACGATGAATGAAGGCGTCGTTATCGCGGTTGAGGTGGATCGCACTCGCATCGAACGACGTATCGAGACACGCTACTGCGACACGATCGCGGAATCACTTGATGAAGCGCTGGATATGGCGAAGCAAGCTCTGAGCGAACAGCGAGCTTTGTCAATCGGCTTGCTTGGCAATGCGGCAGACCTATACCCTGAGATCGTGCGTCGCGGAATTAAGCCCGACTTCGTGACGGATCAGACATCTGCGCACGATCCGCTGATCGGCTATATTCCAGCAGGCTACAGCTTAGAGGCGGCGGCTGAGCTTCGTGCTCTAGACCCAGAGCGTTACATGCAGCTATCGAAGGAGAGCATGGCTGTTCATGTCCAGGCGATGCTGGATATGCAGCAGATGGGCTCGGTCGTATTCGACTATGGCAACAACATTCGTCAGGTTGCCTTTGATCAAGGCGTGGAGGATGCTTTCAACTTCCCAGGCTTTGTCCCGGCTTATATAAGACCGCTCTTCTGCGAAGGGAAAGGACCTTTCCGCTGGGCGGCGCTGTCAGGCGATCCAGAAGATATTCGCAAGACAGACGAATTGGTGCTTAAGCTGTTCCCAGACAATGAGCGATTGCACCGTTGGATTACTTTGGCTGGTGAACGGGTGGCGTTTCAAGGCTTGCCTGCGCGCATCTGCTGGCTAGGTTATGGTGAACGCGCGAAGTTCGGTCTGGCGATCAACGAAATGGTCAAGAACGGTGAGCTAAGCGCCCCGATTGTGATCGGGCGGGATCATCTGGATTGCGGTTCAGTCGCTTCACCGAATCGCGAGACGGAGAGCATGAAGGACGGCTCTGACGCTGTAGGAGACTGGGCGATCTTGAATGCCCTCATTAATACGTCCGCTGGGGCGTCATGGGTATCCGTGCATCATGGCGGCGGCGTCGGTATGGGGTATTCGCTGCATGCTGGAATGGTCGTAGTCGCCGACGGAACAGCTGAGGCGGCTGAACGACTGCAAAGTGTACTCACCTCGGACCCTGGAATGGGCGTTATTCGCCACGTGGATGCAGGTTATGATGAAGCGTTGGAAACAGCCGAGAAGCATGGCATACGGATTCCAACGTTAGTTGAGCATCCGCAAGCAGCTCAGGTATAGTCTTCGAATACGCGCCCGTAGAAAGGGGTATTGCTCGTGGAACAGATTGATTTGCTAATAACAGGTATCGGGAAGCTGGTTACGCCATTAGGATCTTCTGCGTGCGGCGGCGAGCAGATGCGACATATAGGTGAGTGGAACGACGCCGCTGTCGCGATTGACCAAGGACGGATCGTTCAGGCAGGTACGAAGAAGGATGTGATGGATGCTCTTGGACATATAACTGCTGAACAAGTGCTTGATGTAGGTGGACGGATGGTTACACCAGGATTCATTGATCCTCATACGCATCTTGTCCATGGAGGTTCCCGTGAACATGAGCTGACTTTGAAGCGTTCAGGCGTTCCATACCTGGACATTCTAGCGCAAGGCGGAGGTATTTTAAGCACGGTTAAATCGACTACCGCTGCTACTGAAGAACAACTGTATGTGAAGGCGTGCCAAAGCCTTGATCATATGATGCTGCAAGGAGTTACAACGATAGAAGCCAAGAGCGGCTACGGATTGTCGCTCGATGTAGAGTTGAAGCAGTTGAAAGTGGCACGCAGGCTTCATGAGACGCATCCGATCGATATCATCTCCACCTTCATGGGCGCGCATGCGGTACCGCTTGCATATAAGGAGCGCAAGGACGAATTCGTTCAGCTCATTATCGAACAGATGCTGCCTGCTGTCTTACACCAAGGGCTGGCTGAATATTGCGATGTATTCTGCGAGGAGGGCGTATTCTCCATAGAGCAATCGCGCCGTATTCTCCTTGCGGCTAAAGAGCTCGGCTTAATACCGAAGATTCACGCAGATGAGATCGTGCCATTAGGCGGTGCTTCTCTAGCTGCCGAAGTTGGGGCGATATCCGCGGAGCATCTGCTGACTGCGACTGATGACGGCTTGGCAGCTATGGCAGAGGCAGGCGTAATTCCTGTGCTTCTGCCAGGCACATCATTTAATCTCGGACTCCAGACGCATGCGCGAGCTCGCGATATGATCGACCGCTATGGCTTGCCTGTTGCCATATCAACTGACTATAATCCGGGCTCATGTCCGACAGAATCGATCCAGCTCATCATGATGCTTGCTTCGTTGAATCTAAAGATGACACCGGAGGAAATATTGACAGCGACCACGCTCAACGCCGCTGCGGCTATCGGACGTGCTGCTGATATTGGTACGATTGAAGTTGGAAAATGGGCCGACCTCGCGATCCTCGATGCGCCGAATTTAGCCTATTTGCCTTATCACTTTGGCATCAATCATGCGTACGGGGTCATCAAGAATGGTATTCCCGTGGTGTGGAATCGACAGTTGAAGGAGGGGTTAGCAGTTGAAAGATAATTTCTCCTACTTGCGAGCTCCTGAACGAGCTGGATTTCATGATCCGATGGAAATGAAAGTCGCGCAATGGATATGCCCGTGGGACGGCAAGGAGCAGCTGAAGGCCGGCATCATTGGCGTACCTTTATCGAAGTCGTCGATATCGCATTCAGGTGCCTTCAGTACCCCTGCCGCGGTGCGGCAGGCGTTTAAGTCATTTACCACTTACAGCCTGGAGTTCGGTGTCGATCTGCAGGAGATGGCCGTGCGTGATCTAGGAGATGTCCAGATGCATGCTACTGACATCGCCGAATGCCATCGTCGGATCGAAGCCAGTATCGCGGGTGTTCGGCAAGCTCATCCGCAGATGATCCCGATTATATTCGGCGGGGATCATTCGATCACTCGGCCATCCGTTCAAGCGTTCGTTAACGATGGCTTGAATCAGAAGATGGGCATCATACACTTTGATGCCCATCATGATGTGCGGAACTTTGACAGCGGCGGTGTTACAAACGGCACACCGTTTCGCGGTATTCTCGAATCTGGCCTCGTGGAAGGACGCAATCTAGTGCAGATCGGCATCCGCGGCTTTATGAACTCGAAGCCGTATCATGATTATGTACGCTCCCATGGCGTACATATCTTCACCTCCCGCGATGTGCGGTCGATGGGGATCGATGCCGTGCTGGATCAAGCCATCGCGCTGGCAGGCGAGGGGACGGATGCCATCTATGTCAGCTTTGACGTCGATGTGATCGACCAAGCATATGCGCCTGGCTGCCCGGCCATCGGTACCGGCGGGATGCATCCATGGGATGCGCTGGACGCTTTGTATCGTCTTGGCGCTCTGCCGCAGGTCCGCGCGCTAGACTTCGTCTGCATCGATCCTACTGTCGATGTACGCAATGTGACTTCGCGGCTCGCGGTGCAGTTTATGCTAAGCTTTCTAAGCGGTTTAGCTAAGCGATAACATGAAGGAGCTAGCGCAAGAGAATCCCTTGACCCTTGAGTGCAAGCTCCTTCTTCACTTCATGTTATCTCTTGTAGAACTTGTTATTCGAACTGCTTCAGTCCTTCACCACTATATGAAATAAGCGAAGAGATCTCGATCTGGTCCTCAGGCAATTGATCGAGGGCAACGCCAGCTTGACGGAGCCACTTGGCGTGTAAAGCTAACAGCAGAGTCCTAGCGCTTGATGGACTGTCGTCGCCGTCTTTATTTTTAATAGGAGCAAATTCCTCTTCACGCTTAACCTTCATCACGGTCATCTGATCTGAGTACGGGAAGAAATCGAATATGAAGCGCTCCAGCTTGTAAGCGTTCGGTACGGCAGGCGAGATAAAGTTGCCATTATCATCCACATAGCTGATCTTTTTAGAAGCAAGATGATACGGAATATTTGAATCTGCATGCTGCTCGATATAATCGAATCTAAACAGGTGCATCGACGTGTTGCCGTAATAGGCGGCTTGATCTCCGCTATTCATCTTGTTCGTCAGAAAAGATTCAGGTAATTCCGAATATTCCAGTACCGCAGGGCGGTTATGGGCTAAACAGACGATCCCCATCTTCTCAGAAGGATGCAATAAGTCGATCACTTTAGAGGCGATTGGGTGATTCTGAAGAGACGCCAAGCCGATAAATGCGGGATCAGCCACTCTAACAAGAGCGTTATCGACATTATAATAAAATACCCATTCGATTCCTCGCGCTTTCATGTCGGCAAGAGCACCAGATTGCTTTAATGAAAAGAAACATTCGCCATTGCCGCTTGGCGCCAGACATAGTTGGGAAGGTGCGGACAATAGCAGCCTGCCTTGATGGTCAACTGCAGGCATCGTGTTCTGCTGGAAGAAGAAGCAGTCCTCTTCTGGATAACCGAAGTAGTTCGATGCTTGGAAGAAGGAAACCGTCTGCTCGTGGTTCTCTGGGCTCGTCATGATGTACCATGGAATGGAGTGCTCTGAGCGCTTGGACAGATTCAGAAGCCGTTCAGCTTGAAGTTGAAACAGCGACTTGCGTGAAGGAAGGCCAATATCGATCGTTCCCTTCGGACCCTGATGACCAAGTCTGCTGCCTTGACCACCTGCAACGACAATGACTGCGATACGACCTTCACGGAGCAGTTCCCAACCCTTTTGCAGACAAGCTGTTTGATGACTAGGATCAAGCTTCTCCCAATCAGTCACTGCAATAGGCGCAATATGTTCGGCTGATATATCCTGCATATTCGCACGATTCGTTAGACTAACTGTTAGCTGTTCTAGATCTACAGCAGCAATCTGCTTTAACAGCTCAGATTGAAGCTCAGGAGGAAGATGCTGCAAGTAAGTTATTATATGTTCTTGGTTATATTGCTTTAGCAATGCTTCAATGTCCAGCCATCTGTATTCCATATCATCACCTCATGCACATTATGGTAACACATAGTATGGGAAGGCGGAAACGCTCGGTTGTCATCATTTGTCGCTTGCTATCCGCATGCAATCGCATTATCATTTAAAATACGTACATATTAAATATATGATTATTAATAATATGAATTTATCAACACACCATGTAAGGGGATAAGAGTATCATGTCTTTCTGTGCAAAAACATCGATGAGGCTGCTGAGACAAGAGCGGAGACGTAACGGTTTGTGCGCACAGTGTGGAGATCCTTCAGAACGCTATCTCTGTCCGAGATGCAAAGGAATGAAACGCAAGCCTGAACCAAAACTTAATCGTGAGTATCCCATTAAGCGTAAGCTAAAGACCGATCTATACGATAAACGTATATATGAGGACATGATTCGTCTGAATCTGAGAACTATAGATATAGCGGAACACTGCGGTGTAACACAGCGAACAGCGGAAAAATGGGTGTTCGAGGGCAGCGTGCCGAATGAAGAACGTGTAGTCAAGCTGTGCTCATTGTTGGAGAGAGAAGTGTCATACTATTATCCCTTCTACTACTGGTCCAAAAGATAGATACATCAGAGTGTGCTTTTTTAATGATTCGTTCTACAGACGCTAAGACGATAGATGTCTTGGCTTTTTTTATGTATGCAGTTGCATTCATGTTTCATTCACATGGGTTATCGTTTGCTATAACAGAACAAGTTATACACTGCCCAGTTGGTTTAAGGTTATTAAAACTGCGCAATCAGTCCTATGCCGTTGGACTTATCTAATTTTGACTTCGCGTCCATAAACATGTAAAATTTTTAAGGCCGTCATTGGTGAATATTAAATTGTAAATGCAATAACGAAGGGAAGTACGATCATGACAACTAGTGAAGACGAACAACCGAAATTAACGCCGACGAAAATTCTGAAATGCCGCAACCCTGAATGCAAAGCTTGGGTAAGAGATGAGTTTATTGTCGCCGATATGAGTTGTCCCATATGCAAAGGACCGATGATGCGCAGTATGAAGCACCTGGCCCCAGTTCAGAATAAGATAAAGCGCCAACCACGCAAGAAGAAATCGGAATTTGATATTTAGAATTCTACAATCCATGAATAAGAAAAGGCTGTTTGCGTCTGCAAGCAGCCTTTAGTGTTTAAAGTACAGAGTTAACGTTACATACTACTATTTGAACCGTTGGGATTAGGTATACTGGTTCTTTTAACTGAAAATAAATCCTGAAGTGCGACTGGAACATATCGAATCCAGATTCTTTCGAGCAAGCTCCAACCTAAGATGTAAATAACTCCAACAACGGCGCCGAGAGTAGCCCCATAGATAACTCGAAGCGTGCTAATTAGCAATGGGGTATGAAGATGTTCAAACGTTCCAACAATAGATGCTTGTCCAATAACGCCAATAGCCATAATATATATCGCTCCAGGTCTCTTCTTCAGGGCTAGGAAGGCTCCGAGAATAAACATCGGATGAGCAAGCAAAAATTCTTTATTTCGTGGACGGACTCCGAGAGTATTCTCAAGCAATGCACGGAAGCTTAGTTCAATAGAAGATGCAAATCCGGAATTGCCTGTACGAGAAACATAGTATACCAATACAATAAGTGCAAAGCCTGCACACAGCACCCATAGAACGGTGATCGGTGTAGTTAACAAGCGATATATTTTATTGAGCCTCTCATTACCCGATAGATCCTCATGGTAGAAGAGAAGATAGAGTCCAACAAGCAGTATTGGCGCGACACTGGCGACACGAACGCCAATAAACTGATCGATTAACAGCATATAGGAGATCGAATTCAATAGCCCCACAATATACAACGCCCCGATCATCGACAACAAGGATGTGCCGAAGAATAGGACAAAGGCGAACCAAGGAGAAGTCCGAACTCTGCGGGTCATGATGCCTTTAATCGATTTCAAGGCAAATATAACTGTTAAGGTAGGTATACAGATCGCTGCATCGAAAGCCAGCAGCTTCGCCAGCATATTTTGGGATAGGAAGCCGATTCCAACAGATCCGATCACTCCAATACTAAAGATGAGCCATAATGAAATCTTACTGAAAATGGATATTGTTAAAGCTATTAATGCAATACTTCCAAGTGCGATCAGAATCTTCAATACCATATCAAGACTGCTGGTTAATACGGTGAACGGTTGAGCTTGTCCCATCTTAAAGCCTGCCTCTTGAATGCGAGGGATTGCGCCGTCGACACCATTTAATACGGAATAGAGCGGTTCAAGCGGATCTGTGTACATTCCTGTGACTGCACTGATGCTTGGCTTCGCGCCAAGCAATATCATCCGAATGTTGCGGTCTTTTACAGCCAGCACCAAGCGGTCGGCATAACGTTGAATGCGCTGATCGATTTCTTGCTGCGGCACATTATCCGTAAGCTTCTGCACTTCTTGTGGTGCTAAATAGTGCAGGCGAAACATGTTATTGTTCAGTTGGTGCGTAAATTCCTGCAGCCCTTTAGGATCTGTCTTCTGCATTTCCATAATGGCGAGGTTAATATTGTGCTGATTCAATAAGCTGGTCATCTCTTTCATGTGCGTGACATCACCGTCATTGGTATATCCGGGTACCGCATCTCCGTCGATAATCATCGACTTTACCTCATACTCTGTAAGCTGCTCCCACATTGCATTGATATCATCAATGGCTAAGGGCTGGATGCGATTCGATTGCAGCATAACAATTCCAAATCCGTGTTCCTTCAATTGCTTCAATGCAAGAGGATCAGGCCCCATAGGGACAAGTGCCGCGTCAGCAAGGGGCATCTCAATGATGAGACCGGTCTGCTGCGCATATGCCCACGGTTTAAGCTTAATATGGAGGCGTTTAAAGGCCGATTCGATCATCGGCTGCAATTCAGTCTGCGCTACAGAATCAGAAAATAGAAGATACGTGTTGTTCACTTGTGTAGTCAAGTTAGTAGAGAGTAAAGCCGCAGCTTCACGTGGTGAGAACAGTTCAATTCGCTTGCTTTGCTGAAGAGATTGAAGCGTGCTCTCGCCGATAGCAATAGAATTGATGCCTGCCTGCTTCATTTTAACCAGCTGTTCTGCTACATATTGCTCCGAGTCAGGCTTGTAATTCGATATTTCGATAAGATTCGAGTATGGAAAGACAAACTCAACTTGATTAGCGGATTGTTCAGTAACCGCGCGATTGTAGATCAGGGGGATCGCAGCGATAATTCCTATGATTACAAGGCACCATAGCCATTTTGCGGCATTGCGATTGAGCTTCTGCAGCCATTTCGTCAAAGAACTCAACTCCGTCTATTTATTATGATCAGTTAAACCTTTAATACAGGTATATTACCTTTAAATCCCAACAATAACAATATTTTTTCGAAAAGAACATTATGCGACATCGAAGTTTACAAGAATAGACTATCTCTTTGTCGATAGATCATGTGCAGTCGACTTTGTTCGTATGCATACCCTGTGCGAAAGAGTACCTCTTCTCTATTCCATGCTGCGGCAAACTGAACTCCGATGGGTAGCCCTTCACTCGTCCTGCCGCATGGGATAGACATAGCAGGAAGCTCCGTTATATTGAATAAACTCGTCATGTGAGTATGATCCGAATGGGATGAATATTCAGTGGACGAAAGCGCAATTGGCGTGACCAGCATATCAATTCTCTCAAATAGGTCTCTCATAACCGACATATATAGATCTTTACGCTTCATGGCTGAGATGTATTGGAAGGCAGTAGTTACAGAAGTAGGATCCTGAATAGGCTGTTCTGTGTCAATGTGTAGGCGGCTGGTACCATTCCTATGATGAGCTAATGTGTAATCAGCTTCAGAGGTATAGATGGTCTTATGATCGTGATGAGCCTCAGCTATGAAAGGCAAATCCACATCGATCAGCACAGCGCCTAAGCGAGATAGTTCAGCAGTTACTTGTATATATGCTTTGTAGGTTTCGGCATCCGCCTGCTCGTTAACATAGTGCTGGAGCACGCCAATACGCATGCCCTTAAGGTCTGCGGCGAGATAGGAAGAGTAGTTGCGTCCGTTAAGCACTTCCATCATAGCTGCAGCATCGCTTACGCATGCGGTAGTTATACTGGTATGCTCTAATGTCCATGTCAGCGGCTCCGCATCTAAGCAGCGGATCAGCTTATACGTGGGCTTAAGACAGATCACACCGCAAGCAGCTGCTGATATTCGAGGAGTTCCCGACGAGTCGCTCTCGAATCCAGCCATGCATAGATTCGAGGCTACTGCGGCGCTTATACCGTTTATTGGAGCAAGACGGAGAGTTTGCGTACCTTGGGAATGTTGGTTAGATGGTATGTGCGCTTGTCCTATAGTCAGGGGATAAGGAACTCTTTCTCTTCTTGTTATACCTAGAAGCAGCGCGTCCTCGAACGATAGCTGATGCACCAGTGACGAATTAGTACGGTTTAGGATTTCTTTACGCTGCAGTGTATGTCTGCTTCCGGATGGAGGAACGCTCGATACTGTGAGATTAGAATAAGCCAAGGGGACACCGTATAATCGTCCGTATGGCAGCGGGCTTGCTGCCTTAAGCTCTAATATTTGCGCTTGGCGGAGGGACTCTTCTTTAAGTACTTTGTGAAATGCATGCAGCTTCGCGTTCGTAGCTTCGATCGCCTTGAGATACTGAATCGTAATTTCTAATGGCGTAAAATGCTTTTCCGCATATCCGGCTTGCAATTCTTGGATCGTTCGTCGTTTCAACTCTATCGCTCCTTGTGCAAGTGGACGAGCAGCATCACGCGGGCTGGTCCAATGCGCAAACTAATGAACAGCTATTCCGTCAATTCATATGCAATAACCACCAAGATGAATACAAGATTCAAAGTTATGCTGTAGGTGATCATGTATCTTCTTGAAGCAGATGATATAGGCAAATTCCTATTATGGAAAATTATATTAAATAATTATTGCTTTATAGAGTAATTTAAATTACCATATAAAGTAACAAGGAGGTGTGTTATATGAATGAGCATTTGCAGCTGAATGTATCGCTATTGCGGCGGCGAGTACCTAATCTGACAGTCGCTGCGCGCGCCGCAGGCTTACGACCAGCAACGGTATCCAATCTGTGCACAGGCAAGATTCCTGTGGGACGCGCTGAAGTGAGAACACTTGTGACATTGGCGTCACTTGCCGGCTGCAGCTTGGATGAATTAATTATTCGGGGGAGTGGATTAGGGATGATCGAAACGGGGATCAAGACGTTGGATTTATTCTCACCGGTTGTTCGCGGGGGGACGATCGGGTTTGTGGCACGGACTGGCATGGGGCAGATTGTGTTATTAGCAGAGTTGATTCAACGCTTAAGACAACGAGGCTATGCTACAGTGTTCTGGAAGCCTTCCTTTGACAGTCATGGTATTAGTGATGTTCACGATGCTGCCGAGTTCACATGCAATACGATGGAGGAAGCGCTGGAGCTGATCCCGAAGCTGCGAAAGGATCGAGATGTGCTGTTAGCTGCAGATCGTGAGATTGTGCTGACAGGCGAATTAAGGACTTTGCAGGATCGCTTTCAAGGTCCGAGCGAACGTCCCATTACGATTGCAATCGTCGATTCTCGCGGTGAGGCAGTGGACGAGGAGCTCCCATATGGTCCGCTGGACACGTTATGGAGCTTCGACATCAATTTGTCAAGCCGCCGAATGTATCCTGCTGTAGATCCAATAGCTTCTACCTCCATCCTACTGGAAGATGGTCAGTTGGATGCGACGCATCTATTGATTCAGCAGCGAGCGCGAAAAGTGCTGCGCCGCTATCGAGAGCTGCGCGCGTTGGCAGGCGTGCTTGGCACGGAAAAGTTCACGGAGAGCGATCAAGAAACCTACGCTCGCGGAGAGCGCTTGGAAGCCTACCTTACGCAGCCGTTCTACGTAGCAGAGGAATTCGCGAAGAAGAAGGGCGAGTGGCTCTCACTGCAGGAAACTCTTGAGGATGTCAGACGAATAGTGGATGGTGGAACGGATGGGGTTGACCCAGCGAACCTGAAGTACATCGGTCAGCTCACGGATCGTGTGACAGGATGATAATATTGTTGTTATATAAAATAACTAACACCGCCGTTCATACGGCGGTGTTTACATCAGTTGCAGATCAAAAAGGTTCTAAGTTATTTCTTAAGTGGCACATAAATCTCCAATATGGAATCATCCGAAATTGGATTAAACCTTTCGTCGTATCTTTCAAAACTGGGTTCCGACATATTACAGTGAATGGAATATTTTTGGGCAATCAAATCCCATGTCTGTTTAATAAATTGTATTTGTCCTTTATGAACAAACACCGCATACTCATTAGCGGGTACTGTGATGCTGTCCATTCCCTCTGGAATCTTCTCGGTGCTTGAAACTTGAATACCAGCCATGTATCTCATATTACAAATTAACCCAAAGCCAATATTTCGGTTAGCAATAAACTCAATTTCATCCATTCTTTCATACAATTCATCCCATAGGTGCCCAAAGCCCTTGGTAGACAGTTCTTCGCTTACCCCAACAATTGTAAATTCCTCTAAGCGTTCTTGTCTCGCTACTTGTAGCTCATCTAATTGTTGATTATCCACTGGAATCCTCCTATTGGAAATTTAGTCCACAATATTTCAAGGATTATATTCTACTTTAATCCAAAAATTTCCTGCTTTTTTTGTTTGTGCAGCTCTAAGAAGTGGAACCAGAACAAGTAGTTGTCGATGCAGTGCGTGGCAACACCGTTGAACCGTTCCATCCATTTTCGTATCCCCTTTATGAGAATTAATGTTCCTATTCATTAGAACAGAAGGGGAATACAGCAACAATCTTTCCGAAAAGATCCTAATATAAAGATGGGGCGTGTCTCTTGGATAGAGTAATCTATCCAAGAGACACGCCCCGTTATTATTTGCGGAGCATAATTCTCTCTACGCGGTGGTCCTCACCCTTGCACAGAATCAGCTTGGCACGGGATTTCGTAGGATAAATATTTTGCTTCAGATTCACATGATTAATGCTCTGCCATATATCCTTAGCGATCTGCACAGCATCCTCCTTGTCGATCTCGGTGAAGCGGTGGAAGTAGGAGTCCGGGTTCTGAAACGCCGTTTCTCGCAGCAGTAAAAATCGTTCCATATACCAATGCTCCAGCTCTTGCTCAGGAGCGTCCACGTAGATCGAGAAATCGAAGAAGTCGCTAACGAATACGCTCGCCGCCTTATTGACTTGCAGGACGTTAATGCCTTCGAGAATGAGAATGTCCGGCTTGCGGATTACAATCGTTTCATCCTCTACGATGTCATAAACCAGATGAGAGTACACCGGCGCGTGAACTTCTTCGCAGCCTGCTTTGACATCTGTCAGGAACTGAATGAGCTTCTTCATATCATAGCTTTGCGGGAAGCCCTTCTTGTTCATGATGCCTCGTTCTTCCAGCACTCGATTCGGATACAAGAAGCCGTCTGTCGTTACAATATCAACGCGCGGATGATCCTCGCACTGTGACAAGAGCGCCTGCAGCAATCTCGCAGTGGTGCTCTTGCCGGCAGCCACACTTCCTGCAATTCCAATGATATAAGGGACATGCACTTCATCCTGCTGCATGAAGGCGGCTGTATCCGCTCTTAATTGCTTGGCCGCAGCCACATGAATTTGTATGAGCTTCGTTAATGGAAGATACACTTCTTCCGCCTCATCTATTAAAATGCGCTCATTCAAGCCTAGTAAGCGTTCGAACTGTGCAGAGGACAGTGACAACTGCATGTGATCGTATAGTGTTGCCCATTGATTCCGTTCCAAGGTTAGGTAGGGACTGAAGGATTTCATAGATTAACCTCACATATTTAAGATGAACAGCATGAATTATTCGTATAGAAGTCCATTATCATTATAGGATCTATCTGTGTGAAACAGTATGACAGAATTATTATTATCTAGCAGCATAGAATTGTCAAACGGTTAGCCGTGCAAGAAAGAAATAGAAGTCTAAGGCAAGTGGATCCGTCATACAATTCGAGTAGGTGAGAAGGCGTGTATTGTTATCGCTGATTATGATTATAGCGGCTTACGCTTTTATGTGAATGTGCTCATTATCTAATATTTTGTAACCGCTATCATTTGATACTGCGACATAAGAACACACGCCAATGAACAGTGAATGGAGGGATTCTATTGAAGCTTAGAAAAGCGTTCATCCCGATATTGGCAAGCTTCATGGCACTGTCGATACTAGCTGGTTGTACCAGCACAGCCACGCCGCCTCCTGTCAGTCAGCCAAAGGAAGAGAAGAAGGATACAACACAGCAGCCGACTACTCCGACGCCGACACCTGCTCCAGATTCAGGAACGGTTAAAGAAACGCCGAGGAACGAGACTTTGTATGTGAACGGTATTCAATGGGGACCGCCGTCGAACTTCAACTTATTGAGCGGCAACCCATCTTTTCCAGTAAACTATGGCAACTCTAGAGAGCTGGTATATGAGACTTTGTTCATGATCAACCAGCTAGACGGCGCGCTTGAGCCGTTATTAGGCACTAAGTATGAATGGACAGATGAGATGACGCTGCGAATTGAACTGAATAAGGATGCGAAATGGAGTGACGGCAAGCCGTTTACGTCAGACGATGTCGTTTATACCTATTCATTAGGTAAAAAATACGATATCAACTGGAGCAGCTATTGGACTTACATTCAGGAAGTAGTGGCGGACGGCGCTAATGCAGTTCTAATTAAGCTGAACCCTGCTAATCCGAATAAGCTGACCGTGCTGGACAGTATCGAGATACTGCCTATGATGCCGAAGCATATATGGGAAGAGATTGAGAAGAAGGCTAACAATGATCTTGCGGCGATCCGTCAAGAGGTTAATCTTAACCCTGTCGGCACAGGCCCCTATAAGCTGCTGTTCTTCAACGACCAGAAGATTACGATTGAACGAGACGACAATTATTGGGGTAAAGCGTTGTTCGGCAAGCTGCCTGCTCCAAAATATATCACGCACGTCGTATTTAAGGATAATGCTTCTGGAGATCTAGCCTTCAAGAGCGGTCAGGTCGATATGTCCCAGCAGTTCATTCCGCAAGTGGCGAATATGTGGAAGGACGGCGCTCCTGTAAAAACGTATCTGAAGGAGCCTCCGTATTATGTTCCTGGATCCATGCCTTCGATCTTCTTCAATATGGAGAAGGAAGGGCTGAATAATGCGGATGTGCGCCGAGCGATTGCAATGAGCATCGACTATGACAAGATCGCGGAGCTAGCGATGAGCGGATACTCTGCTAAGATGGAGCCTTCCTTAACGCTCAATACGTCTGCTGAATCCAAGTATGTGGATCAAGCCGCGATTAAAGACTTGCAGTGGACGACGGATGTGGATGCTGCTAATGCATTGTTGGACTCGATAGGAGCTAAGAAAGGCGACGATGGCATTCGCGTCCTGAATGGCACACGTCTAGGACCATATGAAATCGAATGTCCATATGGCTGGTCGGACTGGAACGCGGCATTGGAGATCGTCGCACAGAACGCGAAGAAGATCGGCATCGAGATTCGGACGAAATTCCCGGAAGCGCCAGTATGGACGAATGATCTGCAAACCGGCAAATTCGACATTATCATGAATACGCCTGCTGGCGGCGTAAACCCGAGCCAGCCTTGGGATCGTGCAAGAACGATTATGTATTCCAAAGGAGTCGCGCCTGTCGGCGAGATGGCGTTTTGGAACTGGGGTCGCTATAAGAATGACAAGGCAGACGAAATTATTGATAAGATCCCAACGATCTCTGATCAAACAGAGCTGAAGTCGCTGTACACCGAGCTGACTCAAATGTGGCTCAAGGACATCCCGTCCATTCCGCTCATGTATCGTCCATGGGTATTCTACACGGTTAATGAATCTGTGTGGAAGGGCTTCCCGGTAGAAGGTGACGGCAGCAACATTCCTCCGCAAATTGTAATGGATGGTGCGGGCATCAAAGCGTTGTACCAGATTCACAACTAATTGCACAGCGATAAGGCCTGTATTTGGATGACTTCTGAGCTAACCCAGATATAGGCCTTTTTGTCACACGATCTGAGCCAGCACTAATCTACAATTCGGAGGAGTGTTGAATTTGAATGTCTATACCAAATATTTTATTAAGAAGTTTCTATGGTATTTTCTAACGTTCATGATTGCAATCAGTCTGAACTTTATATTGCCGCGAATGATCGAGGGCAATCCGGTCAGTATTATCGTCACGAAAATGACAGCTGGGATGACAGACAGCGATACGATCAAGCGAGTATATGAAACATTCATTCAGGAGTTTGGCGTAGATAAGCCGATAGGTACTCAATATCTCATTTATTTGAAGAATCTATTTACAGGCGATCTAGGCACCTCATTCGGTCTATACCCGAAGAAGGTAACGGACATACTCGCTTCCGCTGTACCGTGGACAGTGGCGCTGCAGCTGCCGGCTATTCTAGTTGGATGGATACTGGGCAACATTCTGGGGGCGGTAGCCGCTTATAAGAAGGGGATCTACGACAAAGTCATTTTTCCAGCCGCGCTGTTTGTCAACTCGATCCCATTTTTCACATTAGCTATCATCATGCTGTTCATCTTCGGCCTTACCTTAAAGTGGTTTCCGCTGTCCGGCGGCTACGACTATCAGATGGTGCCTCAGCTTAGCTGGGAATTCATCGGCTCCGTTCTGCGTCACCATACACTTCCATTTCTATCGATTGTCTTCGTTACGATCGGCGGGCAGGCCATCGGGATGCGCGAGATGTCTATCTATGAGCTGAATTCCGATTATGTGCTCTACAGCAAGCTGCTTGGCATTCGGGATTCGAAGGTTGCAGGCTATGTGTTTAAGAATGCGATGCTACCGCAAATTACAGGTCTGGCTCTGTCCATCGGCACGATGGTTGGCGGCTCTCTGATTGCGGAGATTGTGTTCAGTTATCCGGGCATCGGAACGTGGCTGTTTACGGCGATTCGCCAATTAGATTATCCGTTAATATCGGGCTGCACGCTGTTAATCGCAGTTGCCGTACTGCTCGCCAACTTCACGATTGAGATTGTATATGGCTTCATCGATCCGAGAATCAAGGCTGCGCAAATGGAGGAACGCTGATATGAGTCATTCCATTCGTATCTTACTGAGATCTCCGAAGTTTGTTATCGGGACGGCCGTGCTTCTTATGATGTTCGGATTTGTCACCGTGTACCCGCTGATCAATACGAATGACCCGCTGGAAATGATCGCGCTCGCTTTTCAACCGCCTAATGATGACATGCTGCTGGGGTCTGACAACTTTGGCCGCGATGTGTTTCTGGAATTGGTCTATGGAATCAAAACCTCGATAAAGGTCGGTTTAATAGCAGGCATATGCGCCACTATTATAGGTCTCATTATAGGCTTATGCTCAGGCTACCTCGGGGGATTAATTGATAATCTGCTTACAGCGGTAACGAACATCTTTATCGTCATTCCTTCCTTCATCATTCTGATTCTAATCTCCGTCAGTATCGATTCCCGAAGCTCACTTGTCACGGCGATCATCATCGGCATCACGAGCTGGCCATGGACAGCGAGAGCGGTACGCGCGCAGACGATATCGCTGCGGAACAGGGATCACGTCAACATCGCGAAAATATCAGGCCATAATACTCCGAGAATCATCGCGTTTGAAATTCTTCCATACATCGGGTCATACATTGTAATGGCATTTGTGCTGCAGACGGCGTCTGGCATTCTGTCGGAAGCATCGATCTCGATGCTCGGACTAGGGCCGTACAATACGATCTCACTTGGCATCTTGATGAACTGGGCATTAGTGTTCGAAGCGCCAGTTGCGGGGGCATGGTGGGCGTTTATACCTGCTGCGATGTCGATTGCCGTTATTACGTTCTCGCTCTTTCTCATGAATACCGGAATGGATGAAATCTTTAATCCAAAGATAAGGAGCTAATTATGAGCAAAGCGATATTGGAAGTGATCGGTTTAAAGACCTATTATCGAACCCGGCATAAGGAAAATGTGTACGCGGTGGATGGTGTTGACTTTGTATTGGAAGAAGGCCGAACACTTGGGATTGCTGGAGAATCCGGCTGCGGCAAGTCTACGCTGGCTTTGAGCCTGATGGGGTATTATTTTCCGCCGCTGCATTATAACAGCGGCTCCATTGCTATCGATGGAGTAGACATCATGCAGTTGGATAAGGAGCGATTGCGGACGCAAGTGCTAGGCCGTGAGATCGCTTATATTCCGCAAGCGGCGATGAATGCGCTAAATCCGACGCAGAAGATTATCCGCTTCATCGAGGATATCATGAAGGAGCATCAGCCTGAGCTGACAAGAAAACAGGTGTGGGAGATGGCCGCGGAGCGATTCGAATCGCTGAATCTATCTGCGAAAGTGCTCAATTCTTTCCCAAATGAGCTGTCAGGCGGGATGAAGCAGCGAACAGTCATCGCGATATCGACGATACTGAATCCTAAGGTACTGATCGCGGATGAGCCGACTTCAGCGCTCGATGTAACTTCACAGAAAGCGGTCATTAAGCTGTTGAAGGAGCTACTGGACCGGAAGTTCATCAAGTCGCTCGTCTTCATCACGCACGAGCTGCCGCTCCTATATCATGTGACGGATGACATCATGGTCATGTACGCGGGCGAGGTCGTCGAGCATGGCACAGCGAAGCAGATGATATTTGATCCGCTGCATCCATATACGAAGAAGCTGATGGGATCCATCATCGTGCCGGAAGCAGGGATGAAGGGCAATAAGCTGACCGCGATTCCTGGGGCTCCGCCAAACCTCAAGCTCAAGATTGGAGGCTGCAGATTCGCCGATCGCTGTATGTATGCGAGATCTGAATGTAGAGAAGCGAAGATCGGGCTGAAGCGGGATGACAATCGAAGCTATCGATGTCTCTTCGATACGGATACGCTGAGGGAGTGGTATAACATTGAGGAGCAATAAAGTATTGATCAGCGGCAATAAAATATCGAAAACATTCGGCTATGGCAAGCAGAAAACGCTCGCGGTCAGCGATGTTGACTTTCAGTTCCATGAAGGGGAGATCGTCTCGATCGTAGGCGAGAGCGGAAGCGGCAAGACGACGCTTGCCAAGATCATTATGGGTCTGCTGAAGGAAACGAGCGGCATCATTGAATATAAGGGCAAGCCAAGACTTCTCACCAAGCATGCGGAACGCAAGAAGTACTGGATGGACATTCAGGCGATCTTTCAAGACCCGTTCTCGTCATTCAACATCTTTCATAAGGTGGATAAGCTGCTGCTCGATTGTATTAAGCTGCAGGGGCTGAAGCTGACGAAAGAGGAGCAGCTGCATAAGCTGAAGGAGGCTTGTTCGTTCGTCAATCTCAAGTACGAGGAGCTTCACAATAAGTATCCATTTGAGCTGTCGGGCGGGCAGATGCAGAGACTGATGATCGCACGCATCTTCATCCTGCATCCCAAGGTGCTGATCGCCGACGAGCCAACGTCGATGGTTGATGCTTGTTCGCGATCAACGATTCTGGATATGCTGCTGAAGCTGCGAGAAGACAACCAGATGACGATCATCTTCATCACACATGATGTGGGTCTGGCTTATTATGTGAGCGATTCGATCTATATCATGGAGAAGGGCAGAGTAGTAGAGAGCGGCAGTGCGGAGGATGTCATTATGAACCCGCAGCAACGTTATACGAAGCAGTTAATCTCCGATGTGCCGAAGATTCATGAAGAATGGGACTTGGCGTAAGAGTTGAAAGTGAAAGTGGAGTTTAGGACTGAACATGGTGAACAGCTGCATTGACTTTACGGCAGTAATTTACATATAATTAGTTTATCTGAATTAAGGGAGAGTTTTTGATGTCGGTGAACGTTCTTAACTAATCAATTCAATAGCGAGATTCTGTTATGCATTTGTTTTCAAATATGCGTCTTTAGACGTTTATTTGTTGTACGTGCAAACAGCTCTTGCGAATTTAGTTAAGAACAGCGGATATCCATTAATGCCCTAGATAAGATCTTGTCTATGCGCCCGTCATCCGTGCTGTCTTCAGCACGGTTTTTTTATTTATACGGGTTGATAGCAGGTTTATTTCAAGGCAAAGAATGACGGTAAACGTTATTCTTTGCCTTTTTTTTATTGAAAAAGGAGTGATCACATTGGATCAACGTACATTGCAGCGCTTGGAATATGACAAAGTAAAAGAAAAGGTAATGAACTATGCGCTCTCTTATGCGGGTAGACAGCATATTGAACAGATGCAGCCGTTGACTCAGCTGAAGTCTGTTCAGCATGCCCTTGATGAAACGACTGAGGCGACAGAGATTCTGAAGTATGGAGCAAGCGTACCGATTCCTTCGCTTCAAGGCATCGATACGATTCTTGACTTGTTAGGGACGGGGTATATATTCAGTGAGCAGGATTTCTCGAATCTGTATATGTTTCTCAACAGCTGCGCGCAATTGAAGAAGTACATGGCTTCCAAGGCGCAGCTGGCGCCAGTAGTCAGCAGCTACGCGACATCCATGCATGAGCTGGCATCGTTAAAGTCGGAGATTGAGCGCTGCCTGCGCAATGGGAGAGTTACGGATGCCGCCAGCAAAGAACTGAACAAGGTGCGCAAGAAGATGGCGATCATCGAAGATCGCATTAAGAGCCGCATTCAAACGCTGCTATCGAAGCACCGCAGCATTATGCAGGAGCATCTCGTAAGCTTGCGCGGTGACCGCTATGTGCTGCCGATCAAGAAGGAGCATCGCAAGCTCGTAAATGGCAGTGTGCTGGATGAATCGTCCAGCGGCCAGACGGTCTATATTGAGCCGAGCGAGATCGCCCAGCTGCAGCATGAGCTGATCGCGCTGCGCTCAGATGAGGGCAGAGAAGAGCTGAAAATTCTAGGCTATCTGACGGAGCTTGCGGAGCAGTCGCAGCATGAGCTGCTCCTTAATGTAGAGACAGTCGGCGCCTATGACTTCTTGTTCGCGAAGGCGAAATATTCGCATGGGATTGGCGGCAATCCGGTTCAGCTTAATGATCAAGGGATCGTCGATATTCAAGGCGGGACGCATCCGCTGCTCGGAAGTAAAACAGTGCCGCTCGACTTCCTGATCGGCTCTAAGTATAAAACCTTGATCATAACGGGACCGAATACCGGTGGGAAAACGGTGGCGCTGAAAACGGTAGGCCTATTGACCATGATGGTTCAATCCGGGCTGCTTGTGCCGCTGAAGAAAGAGAGCATGCTCTCGGTGTTTACGCAAGTATATGCCGATATTGGCGACGAACAGAGCATCGAGCATTCACTGAGCACATTTTCCGCGCATATCCGGAACATGATTGACATCTTGAAGATGGCGAATGCTTCAACGATGGTGCTTATTGATGAGATGGCGTCCGGAACTGATCCAGGAGAGGGAGTGGCACTGTCCATCGCGATGCTGGAAGAGCTGTATCGCAAGGGCGCAACCGTGGCTGCGACAACCCATTATAATGAGATTAAACACTTTGCAAGCATCGCGCCAGGTTTCGAGAATGCGCGGATGGAATTTGATTCCGAAACGTTGAAGCCTCGGTATAAGCTGCGCATCGGCGAAGCGGGTCACAGCTACGCATTTTTGATTGCGCAGAGCTTAGGGATATCGGCAGACATCATTCGCAGAAGTGAGGAGATTGCGAAGAGCAGAGGCGGAGAGCAAGGCAGCCTTGATCATTTGGTGCCGGAGGTCCAGCCTTACGAGAACAATATGCGGTCAACCACTCCGAAAAGTGCGAATGATCAGGGGGCTAAAGCAAAAGCTAAAGTTGAAGCTGAAGCAGAGGCTGAGGTATGTGCAGAAGCGGTTAAGCAGCTTGAGATCGGGGACTGTGTTTATGTCGCTTATTTGAAACGAACAGGAATCGTATTTGAATTAGCGGACAACCGCGGCAATGTTGGAGTCATGATTCAGAAGCAGAAATATTGGATTAATCAGAAAAGGTTAACGCTCTATATCGAGAAGAAGGAGCTGTATCCTGAGGATTACGACTTCGATATCATCTTTGAGACGAAGGAGAATCGCAAGAAGAAGAAGCTCATGCAGCGCAAGCACGTCGAGGGGCTGTCGATCGTTCGTCAGAAAGAGGATAGATAGAGCAAGCGCAAAAACCTTCAACACACGTAAAAGGGAGTCAGTCCCAACGTGGGTTGAAGGTTTTTATTATCGGTATGATGTTAGTGCACTAGTTTGGACTTCGTATTCCAATTGTCTACACCATCGTCTTCAATGATGCCAATGGTCACATCAGAGATATCATGATCATTCAGCAGTACAGCCTTAATTCGACCAGTGATCATCCCAGCCTCTGCTAGAGATAAACCTTTGCGGAGCTCGATGTATGCCTCTAAATGATAAGTTCGACCTTCCTGTAAGATTCGCATGCGACTAATGTCCCTCACGTCTGGATCTGAGAAGATGAGCTTGGTTATTCGATCTTCGATGTCAAGCGGAGCAGCTACACCGATCAGTCCAACCATGTTGTCATAACCGACCTTATAAGCTACAACCATCATCAGCAGGCCAATCATGATCGTAGCGAATCCATCCAATATGGTTAAGCCCGCGACCTCAGCAAGTACGATAGCTACAAGAGCCAATAGCGCCCCGAGTGTTGCCACAATGTCCTCGTAGAATACGAGACGAGTAGGAGGGGCTGCACGGCCGACGTTCTTGAACGCGGCTGGAATCAATTGCAATCCCTTCGCATGAACGCGAGCGTCTCTCATGATCTCCTTCATCGCTTTATACAGAATGGAGCCGTCGATCAGTGCGGCGATCATCAATATGATAAAGTTCAGCCAGAAGTTAGAGGCTTGCTCTGGATGCTGGATCAGCTTGATACCCTTAAGCACAGTTTCGTATGCCATAATCGTGACTACGATAACGGCTGCCATGCAGAATAAGTGAATGATGCGGCCGAAGCCGGTAGGAAAACGCTTAGTAGGTTTGCGTTCGGCCAGGATACTGCCGAGAAATACGAAGCTTTGATTGATCGCATCCGCGATCGAGTGCATGGCAGAGGCAAACATCGTTCCGCTTCCGCTAATACTCGCGGCGATTGCTTTAATAACGGCTAGCCCTGTATTTCCTAGAGCTGCGATAGCTGAAGAGGTATTTCCTTTTTTAATAGCTGCCCATAGCTTCGTCACAGTAACGTCTCCTCATATGAAATTGGCTCTGCTACAAAATAAGGACACTCCTTGGAGTGTCCTTATTAATTAAACTTCTGCGGTTATCTCTGGTGTAGGCTCACTGTCAAGTATGATGACTTCGATTCTCCGAATGCGATTCTTACTCATATCCCGAATGATGATCTTTACATGATCATATTGAATCTCGGTGCCAAGCTTCGCATCATGTTTCTGACTAAATACCCAACCGCCGACGGTATCTACCTCTTCATCTCCAAGATCAAGACCTGTCATGTCACAGAACTCGTGCAGTGGAACTTTGCCGTCGATCAGATAGCTGTTATCGTTCAGCTTCTCGATGTCTTTCCGTTCATCAGAGTCGAATTCATCACGAATCTCACCGACGATCTCTTCCAATATATCTTCAATCGTGATGATACCGGATGTGCCGCCGTATTCATCAACCAAGAGCGCGATATGAACCTGCTCCTGCTGCATGCGTTTCAACAAAGACTTGACCGGAATGACTTCCGGAACCGTTAATATGGGATGAACCAACTTCTTAAAGTCGAAGCCTGGATTATTATCATATTCCAAGAACAACTGCTTCGTGTTGATAATACCGACGATATTATCTTTGCTTCCAGTTGCGACAGGGAAGCGAGTGTACTGCTCTCTGCGAATGATGGCCATATTCTCATCAAGTGTGTTATTTGTATATAAACATACCATGTCCATGCGTGGTACCATAATTTCTTTAGCTAGCATTTCGTCAAATGCAAAGATACGGCTAACATATCCATATTCGGTATTATTAATCTTACCGCTCTGGTAGCTCTCAGATAATATAATCTGGATCTCTTCTTGCGAGTGCGCTTCTTCATGTTCGTTAGCTGGCTTCATACCAAAGATACGAACAATCATGTTGGCAGAGCCGTTCAGAACCCATATGAATGGATACATGACTTTGTAGAAGTAGATAATCGGCTTAGCAGTAAATAAACTTATTGCTTCAGCTTTCTGAATAGCGACTGTCTTAGGCGCCAGCTCTCCAATCACGACGTGCAAGAACGTTACGGAAGCGAAGGCGATGACAAAAGACAACAATGTACTGATCTCAGTTGGAATGTTCAAGCTAATGAAGAGTGGCTCAAGAATTTCCTTTACTGTAGGCTCTCCTAACCAACCAAGTCCCAACGCTGTAATCGTAATACCCAACTGACAAGCTGATAAATAACCATCCAGATTGCTCGTAACACGTTGAACCGCGAGGGCATTCTTTCGTCCCTCAAGCACTAACTGATCCACTCGACTAGAGCGGAGCTTAACGATTGCAAACTCGGTTGCTACGAAGAAAGCGGTTAACACAATTAATACTGTTATTAAAAATAAATTCAACCATATCCTACTGTCACTGTCCAACAATTCGACTACCATCCCTTTGCTAATAAATTTAGGTTCATATGAACTAATTCTACGAACTAATACGGAATTATACAAATGATTTGCATGAGCATTTACGTTCATTGTAGCAACATAAACGTACGTAATGATCGTAAGAACCTGCTTTTTCATCAAATCTCTTGCCTTTACATACATTTTTGGTCGATGCTATGATAGAGTTCATATGAACTTGTAATATGTGTAAGGAGGGAAGCATAATGGAATCCTTTACGCTTGCCCGCAGAGAGATGTCATCGTTATTGCTGTCAATGCAAGGAACTTACGATCAGACGCCTATATCCATACTTCAACAAGCGTGGACCGAGAGCCATCAACAGGCTTGTCAGAAGGGCGGTTCACTTCCAGCATTTTTATCAACTGAGGTACCGCATATTATAGAGAAGATCATACAAGGCAACAAATTCAATGGCTTCTCGCTGCATGAGATTGCTGATCTAGGCCACTTAATCGAGCATTCGAATCTCTCGATCACTTCGATACAGAATTGGGTAAAGAGAGACTTCAAGGATATGTTCGATACGATTAAGGAAGGCAGGAAATATTCAATCCATCAGGCGGCGCTGCTCTACATCATCGATGACCTGAAGATCAATCTAGATTTCTTATCTATACGCAAGCTGTTTCAAGCACTGTTCTTTCCTCAGTTATCGAACCACACTTCATCCGAATTGATCGATCCCGTTCAATTCTATTATACGTATACTACTATGTTAGAAGAGTTGGATGCAAATCATGACCAAGTATTCGATAAGGCAGGACAACATTCAGTGTCGAAATCGCAGGATTCTCAGCTTGAGAGCATGGTACGAAGCTGCGCAGATCGCATAACACAGAACATGTCCCATATCACGAAGGCTCAGCAGAAGGTAGTGAGCAACGTGCTGGTTATCGCCGCACTATCGGTACAGGCGTCCTATCTCCAGGCGGTATCCAAAAGATACTATAATGCAACGGTTTTTCTTGATTTTTAGTCAGATTACGGAACAAAGATGTCATCCCTGTCAGGAGCTGTACTTTGTTGTTGTCTAAGCCTAGATGCACATGTATAATTGGATAAATTTACATTTCTGGGGGGCGCTGCGAAAATGGAACAGGTGATTCGCTATTATTCTACATTTGATGAATGGGGAAGGCTTGATCGCGAACCTCTTGAATTCATGGTCAATTGGCACCATATCAAGAAGCATCTCCCGACAGTCGGCAAGGTATTAGACAATGGAGCAGGACCAGGCAAATATTCGATAGAGCTTGCCAAGCTGGGCTATCGAGTAACTTTGGCGGACTTGACATCCAAGCTAGTGGATCAAGCTCATGACAAGGCGAATGAACTAGGGCTCATCAACCAGTTTGATGGTTTCTACGCGCTTGATGCCCGAGATTTGCATAAACTTTCGAGCGAGCAGTATGACGCTTCTCTGATGCTCGGTCCTATGTATCATTTGCAAACAGAAGAGGATCAGATTGCTGCCGTGAGAGAATTATATCGTGTAACGAAAATGAACGGCGTCGTCTATGTTGCATTCATGACTCGGATTCGAAAGGTGCAGAATGCGTTGATGTTTCCGAAGATGTGGAAGCCGCTTGATCGTATGGATGCTATAATATCTTTCATGGATGATGGGTGCTTCAATCATAAGGATGACGGACGGTTTACTGGAGCTTATTATTATCATATTGATGATATTAAGCCCTTTATGGAGAGCTGCGGGTTTAAGACATTGGATTTAATAGGATCGTCTAGCATAGCTGGACGTTTATCGGAGGATCAGTGGAATTATTGGAGAGAACAAGGTGAAGAGACGTTTCATCAATTGATGAAATTGATCTATGAATCGTCCTCAGATCCGCATCTGCTCGGAGTGTCCTCCCACTTGCTCTATATTGGAAGAAAGAAATAGGTTGGGTTCGATAAAAGTAAGAAGAGGGGATGTCTCACAAGTCGTATAACCGACTTATGAGGCATCCCCTTTATATAGGAAGATGATTAATTAGTTCGAATTGCCATTGACCCGATGAACGGTGAATCCACCTGTAGAGGCATGAAGGGCATGCAGCGCTTGTTCTTTGCTAGCAGGCTGCAGCATCTCTACTGCATATCTGAACTCGTAGAATCCGCCTAGAGTCGCTTTGAAGTTCGTTTCCCAATAGTTGGTGAGAATCCATGCATATGTTTCTGGCTTCAGATCCTCTGACTGCTGAGTATGAACATAGCGTTGGCTATGCTCTAGAGTTCCAAGCTGGAGCAGCGGTGTATCGGTCATTGAGAGCGCCAATACGCGTTGGTCAGCAGCGGAACGCCAGAATAGTCCTTCCTGAACAGCACTATAATCTAGGCATGTACCTGGAATTTGATCCTTCCACGGTCTTACAAGCGCTCCTGCTTTCTCTACGAACAATTCGGATTGTTCGCCTTGCGTGAATGGAAGAGCAACGTACACATTTTCCGGCATCCATACACTGTCTTTATGCAAACGAACGGATACTTCGACACGAGGCTTATTCGCATATACCTTGATAAAGAGAGCATAGTAGCTCATCCCTTTAACCTCATACTGAAGCTCCATAGTAGCGTACAATGAACCTTTCTCGAGTGTTCTTACTCGAGTGAGGCGGCCTACATCTCGCTGGACATTGATGCCTTTGCGATTGCGTCCCATTCGTGCGCGTGCGGACCACACTTGTACAGGATCACGATCATCAATTACAGGTGTCAGCTCGTAGATAGGCGAGAACGCAGCATAATTGCGATCTGCAGCTAACAAGTCACGCTGTTCTGTCTTATCGATCCACGCCGTAATTCCTTCACCAGCCAACCATTCGATTCGCACATATTTGGATTCAATCGAGCTCGATTTGATCGTGATCCCTTGATCATCGGTCTTCGTGCTGATCATATCCTCCATATCTTGTACGCCATCAGCGCCGATGAGAACGGTATTGGACGTCGTGAACATATGCCCTTGAGACATGGAACTAGCCTTATCCTTATTCGGTACGAGTTGAAGCGTACGTGCTTCGTTCGGTGCTAGAGTCAATTCGACGACAATCGAATGAGTGTTCTTCATCTGATACGGCAATTCTGCTCCAGTCGTCTCATCGATGACACTAAATCCGTTCTCAATCATCGTATGTTCCCAGCCGTCGAGATTCAGAGCGGCATGCTGAAGGGCAGTACCAGGCTCCGTGTTGATAACCTCGTAGCGCAGCGCGCGCTCTGGATACAGAGTTGCTCCGTTGCGAGCCAGAAGCACTTTATCGAGTGCGCGATGGACAAGCTCGCTTGCTTTAGAAGCATACGCTTGCTTGCGGATCTCAAGCATCTGCACTTGCGGATGCCATGGCTCGCCGATCGAGCTATGATAACCCCATGTATGTTCCGCATACATCGTCAATGCATTTGAAGCATCGTCCAATTCAGCAGGACTCACTACTTCAGCATTCGGGTCAAGGCGTTTTACTTTGCGCAGTGTGCGTTGCGCGTCACGATACATCTGAGTATGCATCGCTGTAGATGCTGCACCGTCAGACCACCAATCAGGCCAGTCGCCGCGATGTACAGGCAGTTCGGACAAGTCCTCCTGCTTCAAGCGGGCGAAGAACTGAGACAGCGTCGTCTGCTCGACCCGAATCTCTGTGCCGTGCTCCTTATTCCATGCTGCAATCCATTCCGCGATGCGCGCGTTTGGTGAAGCGTTGTCTGTACCGAGACCGGACAGCATCACAGGTACGAAGTTATATGGATATTGCTCCTGTTCCAGATTCCACAGGTAGCGGTTCATACGTTCTTCAGCGACCTCAAGATGACGCTCATCCGATTCCATGAGCACATGCTTGATCTCATCCTTGATCATGTATTTGCCCAATGCGTTCGGGCAGATACCGAGTTCGTTACCAATCATATAATGCTCTCCGTTCCAGACGAGGAGACGTTCACCTTCAGGTGTTTCCCACCAGAACGGCATTTGCTTGCGTCCTAGTGCATACATGCCGTGATGAGTATGGATACAGCTGAACAGATGCTTGATCTGATTGCGGATCAGACTTGAAGCGTAGCCCCAACCGTATCCGTTGATGTCGGCTGTCATCGCGCTGTCGATCTGATGACCGAAGGATTGAGCATATTTCTGAGCCAAGCTGTGATTGCGATTGAGCAGATCAATGTCTGGCAGCTCAGTCATATTCAGATAAGTGCCCGACAGTTCAATGTCGCCGCGCAGAATAGCTTGTTCAAACAGGGCTTTCTCTTCGCTAGTCGCTTGCTCAAGGAAGCGTTCAACTGCCCAGAATGTTTCACATGTCCAGCGGAATGGCTTCCACTCTTGCTTCTCTCCGCGATGCCCAGCGTCAGCGATACGAACTGCTTGGCGAATGAAGTCTACATGGAACTGCTCGATCTTCTCTTGACGCTCGGTATAACCGATGTCCGTGTGAGAATGATGAATAACGTAGATTGTCCAAGGACGGGACGGCTTAACCACTTTAGTTTGGTTCAAGGACATATAAGATAACCCCTTTATTCATAGTATGGATGCATATTTAGAATAGCTGTGAGTCAATATAGTTGGTCAATGCCGAGATATACCTGCTCCATACCGTCTAATATCGGCGAGATTGAGAGGGCTTCCATACCGATTGCTGCGTGCAAATCAGCAGCCCACAAGTCGAAGCTCTTGGCAATCTGACCGCCAAGCAGGATGCGATCGGGTTGGAAGGACGCAGCATACGGCTTCAGAAACTCACCAAGCCGCTGACCATAGTCTTGGAATAAAGCGACCGCTTTCATGTCGCCCGATTGCGCGGCTATTGCTAGGCCGCGCACATCCAGCTCGCTAGGCCGCAGACCATGTGCAGCGGCCATAGCGAGAATCCCGCGCCGGCCGAATTGGTCATCGGCAGGCGCTCCGCGGTAAGGCTCAGCGTACAGCATCCCGTTTTGCGGCACACCTCGCTGACCCGCGATGATCGTGCCGCAATCGATGAACGCTGAGCCAAGCCCTGTGCCGAGCGTAAGGCAGATCAGCCGCTCGGCAGGGTATTGCAGGCTGACGCCTAGGGCGAACGCAGTGGCATCGTTTTCAAATACGATGCCAGCCCCTGCAAGCAGGGGAGCCCACGGCTTAGCCTGCGGTAGAGCGGCTCTTCGCGCAAGCTCCTGCTTCAGCAGGTCCCTAACATTCATTCCATACAAGCTGTCATACTTGCCCATGCCTTGCAGAAGCGCGATTCCCTCAGGGTAATCGAACGGCCCTGGAAAAGCGAAGCCGATTCGAACTTCGTCTCGACTCCTATCGAGGGGAGTATGATCAGCGCAATACTTGTTGAGCAACGACTCAATCACATCAGCGAAACCGAGGATGATCTCTTGTGCCGACAGATCCGAAAATGATGGCTGAGTGAGCCTAGGAGCTGCCAGCAGTTGGCGATTCTCGAGCAGCGCCACTTTCAGATAAGTACCGCCAGCGTCAATCGCGATGGTGATCATTCTACCAGTTCCGCTGTTCAAATTAACATTATGCGATGGATCTGGTGTCATCCCGTGATGCTCCATACGCATCATCCCTTCCGTGCATGCCAATTGTGGGGCAGAAGCGGTGTATCCCAATCAGGCGATACGTTGGCGCGGACTAGGGTACATGGCTCGCCATTTACACTTTCAAGACGATAGCGGCCCACACTAGCTGGCACTATATACGCCTCAGCATAACCCCATTCTACAGAAGCTGCTTCGTTCGATTCTGGAACGAGCCGCACGCGTTGTCCTTCAACCAGGTTGTACATAACGAATTCACCCGCGGTATCATCAATCCAGCTATCTTGCAGATGAAGTCGGCGAACCTGGAATAACAGGTCATCGCGATGACCGATGATCTCTTCACGATTCGCTCCTTGAGTTTTGTGTACAATTGGCTGCTGGATCATGCCTTTTTTCGCAGCTGTCTCATTCATCTCGTCATTAATGTTTTGCGAAGCATGATCACGGTTGATTGGACGAGGCAAGCCATCGGCATCCAGTCGCAGATAGTCATAGATCTTGAAGGTAAACCACCATGTTGTCGATGAGATCTCCAACACCATATTGCCGGATCCGGAACAATGCACAGTTCCAGGAGGGATCAAGAACAGATCGCCTTTATTCGCATTCATTTCGTTTACATAAGCGTTCATATCAAGCGGTACTTTCTGAGAATGCGAAGCATCAACCGCGTCTAACAGCTGTTGGCCGCTTACGCCGTCCTGCAAGCCAAGATAGACTTTAGCGTCAGGCTTATGTTCCATAATGTAATACGATTCCTGCTGAGTCATGTGCTGATTGAATTCAGACTCCGCATATTCCTGACGAGGATGAACCTGCAGAGAAAGATTGCTTCCGCCAATCGTATCTAAGTAGTCAAAGCGAATCGGGAAGTAGTCCCCGAAGAGTTCAACGCTGCGCGATCCCATGACCGCTTCTGGTTCCGCTTCTAACAGCAGCGGGAAAGGCACCTCGATGAAGCCTTGTCCAACACTTAATAGCATCGTGTTCTCAGGAGCGATCGGCTCAAAGCCCCATGCACAGTTGGTCCATTCAGTAGGCAGGTCGCACAGCTCTTTCAAATATTGCCCGCCCCATATGCCAGGCGCGAAGAAAGGCTTAACTCGAAACGGCTGCTTTGCTGCAGCTTGCAGCATGCTGTTCAAGTCAGGAATTGTCATCCATACAGGCTCGTTCACGCGATTCAGATCCATATAGAATACGTTTTTGGCATCTTCCTGCGCGCACTTGTCCAACCATTCGCGACGATACGTTTCCCATACCGGCCACTCTAGGAAGTAAGCGGTCTTATAAGCCACAACGGAGTCTTTGGTAACTTCGAAGCCGAAGTTGCCCATTCCTTCCTTATGTCGACGTTGCTGTAATTCGCGTGAGTAATCAACGTAATAACTCAAGTTATAAGAGTAATCATTCAACCACAGCGCACCAGGTCCATATACAAGCTGGATGCCGCTTTTTTGCGCGTCCATTTGCAACTTTTGTGCCAAATCATGCTTCGCTTCTGCACGGAAGTAGTCAGATGGCTTGACATCAGCAGCTACATAGCCGAAAGCACGATTATCGGTTAGATAACGAGCGAATTGCTCGCGAAGCTCACCCTCCGATTTCGTGAATTGTCCAGTATAGAAGGATGAACACTGAATACCTGCTTGGGAGCAAGCGTCATTCAGTTTGCTGAAAAAGGCATCAAATGGTGCTCCGTGCGTACCATCCAAGATGACTTGAAACGGTTGATTACCGTTAGAAGCATGCTGATAATTACTAATAATATCGGATAATAGTTTCTCCCAGCCATGAAACATGTTCAACTTATTTGAATCGGTTTCATGAATGTAGTTTATAGGGAGCTTGTTAAAGGTTTGCATGTTGTTCCCCACAACTCCTCTCTATGACATGATACGATCACATTATAGAAGAAGCTGTGGAGAACGTATTTACAATAAGGAGAATCATTTTTGTACAATTAGGACATGTGATTAATTTCCACAACTAATGGTCCGGACTCTGATCCTGAGATTGCATCGAAGGAGCAACAGGAAACGATAAAGACCCTGAGCGGCCTTCTGAGAATTGGGACCGTCGAAACTTAGCAGGTGCTACACCGAGTTTAACTGTAAATACACGTGTAAAATAATGCACGGATTCGAATCCGCAGTAGGCAGCAATTTCTTTAATGGCTCTATTTGAATTTAGAATTAGGTCTGCCGCCAGCTGGCATCGCTGCTCTTGAATGTAATGGACAAAGGATTGCCGCTGATATTGGGAAAATAAGCGCGTTAAATGACGCGGTGATATGTTGAGATGACTCGCGACAAGCTTCAACGATAGCGGTTCGCTCAAGTTATCGTCTATAAAGAGCTTAGCTTGGTTAAACAATGCGACGCTCGCATGAACGGTTTGTGCAGCCTCGGACTCTTTCGTGTGAGCTGAATGGTTCGGGATAAAGGATAGCAGCAGTGACAAGGCTGTACTCTGTATCGCCATAGGCGGATAAGAATAAGGCTCATTAAACATGCTGACTAATGCACTCCATAAAGCGCCTGTTGATTGAGTGCTTACATCGGATATAATGGTCTTCTTCTGATTCATTAGCAGCTGATAACCGTTAAGGTAATATTCGCTGCACGCTGACTCGTCTGGTTCAAACGCAACATAGCATATGGCTAAACCGTTCTTGCTCTTGATCTGATGCCAGATTCCAGGCCGAGAAATAAAGCTTGTACCTGGCTTTATATCATATGTCTCGGTGCCTTCAGTATAAGTACCGTGCCCAGACATCACATAACAGGCCTCCAGGAAGGAGTGCCGATGACGTGCATTGTCATAATGCTCGGGCATGAAGCCCCAAAAATGAATGCGCAAGCTAAGATCTGGCGCACTTAATTGCAGCATTGAGCGGTTGAGTACTGCGTTCGCTCGTTTAAACGATGTATATAGTTCCATGCTCATCAAATATTCACCTTCAATTTGAATCTCTGTTAGATAACTGTTGCCCTTGTTCTAATGCTATGGTTCAATGGATCCAGTATTGCTTCTATAGTATGTGATGATGCCCTTATCTGCAAGCGATAGAGACAACCATCTCTGCATAGGGTAAAGGGAAGGTTCAAAGCAAAATATTCATTTACTTTTATAAAAAAACGATTACAATAAAAGTGAGTGATTACTCACTTTTATTCGGAGGGATGAATGCATATGAGCGCTTCAGTGATTGTTTCTGAGGTCAGTAAGCAATATGGCAAGAAGGAAGTCCTGAGTAATGCGAATCTCACGATTCAGCACGGTGAAATATTCGGTATGATCGGCCCATCAGGAGCGGGGAAGACAACGCTCGTCCGCACTATAGTGGGGATGGATAATCCGACGAAAGGAAATGTGACGGTGTTAGGAACTGTTGTACCTAATCTTTCTATTCTTCAAAATATCGGGTACATGGCTCAATCCGATGCACTCTATCCTGAGCTTACAGGCAAAGAGAATCTGGATTTCTTCGCGTCGCTGTTTCAGTTGTCTAGACAAGAACAGAAGCAGCGTATCGCGTATGTGGCCAATCTAGTTCAATTGACATCTGATCTGTCTAAGAAAGTAGAAGCCTATTCCGGCGGGATGAAACGCCGTTTATCCTTAGCAATTGCACTCGTGCATGATCCACAGGTGCTTGTGCTGGATGAACCGACAGTCGGCATGGACCCTGAATTGCGCTATTCGATCTGGAATGAGCTTGACAGATTGAAGCAAGCGGGTAAGACGATCATTGTAACGACACATGTCATGGATGAAGCCGAAAGATGTGACTGTCTTGCTATGGTACGTGAAGGGAAGATCATTACGACTGGGTCTCCAGCTGAACTAAAGCGGCTGTACGGAATCAACAACTTGGAAGAAGTATTTATTAAAGCGGGGAGAGAATCGATATGAGAACGCTGGCGCTAATTAAACGGATATGTCAGCAGATGCTGCGTGATAAGCGCACACTCGCCCTTATGATGGTTGCTCCGCTGCTCATTTTAACATTGGTATACTTTCTGTTCACAGGTAATTCTTCGACTAATATTAGGCTCGGTATGGTTAACTCGAATGCAGTGATTACCGAGCAATTGCAAGCAATGGACATCGAAGTTGTCGATATCGCTAAGCCAGAGGATGCGGCGGTCGTGATAAGAGACAACAATCTGGACGGAATTCTGGAATTAGACAGAAGCGGAATACGATTGACTATAGAAAATGCTGATCCGAGTGTGACGAAAGGGCTGCAGATCAAAGTTCAGCAGGTCATGTCTGCGATCGCTGCTAAGCAGCAGGCCGCTCAAGGTGGATCTAACACGGCAGCTTTAACGGACAGCATGCTGCCTAATGTTGAGATTGCGTACATTTACGGAAATGAAGATACGACCTACTTTGATGTAGTAAGTCCCGTACTTGTTGGATTCTTCGTATTTTTCTTCGTATTTCTGATCTCGGGAATTTCGCTGCTTCGAGAACGAACAACGGGCACGTTGGATCGCATAGTAGCGACACCCATCCGCAGAAGTGAGATCGTGTTGGGGTATTTGTCAGGATACGGAATATTTGCCGTCATTCAAACGGTTATCGTTGTCTTATACGCGACGAAGGTGCTGGACATCATACTGGTTGGTTCCATATGGAATGTGATTCTTATTAATCTACTGTTAGGGCTCGTCGCCTTATCGCTGGCACTACTGCTCTCGGCATTTGCGAATTCAGAATTTCAGATGGTACAGTTTATCCCGATCGTCGCTGTTCCTCAAGTGTTCTTCGCAGGGATATTCCCAGTAGACGGGATGGCGGACTGGCTGCAGGTTATTGCAAGATTTATGCCGATGTATTACGCTGGGGACGCACTGCAAGGGGTTATGTATAAGGGCGAGGGGATAAGTGATATTAGCGGGAACCTGCTTATGCTTGTCGGATTCGCAGCATTATTTATTACCATGAATATTATAGCCTTGAAGAAATACCGCAAGATTTAAGTTTTCGGACCGTAAACGCCTAAGGATGTACTCCTTAGGCGTTTTTGCTTTAATATGATGGATAGGCTAAGGGGTTAATCCCTTGATCAGAAATGTGATCGTGGCATCAAGCTCAGACTTGTCGTCCCAAGCATCACTCGTACCAATTGGCAGGAAAGTACGGGTCAATATATATCCTCCAATGACAGATATCATCATTCTAATAATGGTATCTGTCGGTAGTTGAACGATTTGACCTTCCCGCTTAAAATGTTCAACAATAGATGAAACTTGATTCTTTACCAGAGTCACGACTAACTCTTGCAGCTGTGATTGAAGATCAGGTTGAAACGGAAGCTCCTGTATAACAATCTTAAACAATTTCTTATTCTGAAGGGCGAATTCGACTCGATTCTCAGTAAAGGATCTCACAAATTGCTCAAAGTTCGTATATTTCGTATTCAGCACATCGCGAAACTCGCGCAGTACAAACGGAGTGATTAGTTTGACGATAGTTGGAGTGATAATCGCCAAGAGCAGATCTTTCTTCGTCTTATAGTGACGGAATATCGTCCCTTCCGCTACGCCCGCGCGTTGAGCGATTTCGCTGGTAGAGGATGCCGCATACCCTTTTTCAGAAAATATCTCGATAGCCGCTTTTACGATATTCTCCTGCTTCTCCGTCATCTTGGTTTCATTTTGGTTCAGCATTTCGTCAATCCATGGCTCGTTCCGATCTGTCAAGCAGTTCAACTCCTAACGCAATGCATATGAAGTATTCTACTTGATACTATAGCACTTTCACAGTCAGACTTCCAAAAATGTTGATTCTGGATTAGCTCAGGAGCAAGCAAGAACGGATGTTGGACATTCATATTCTGCAGATGTTTCCATGAAAAGGGTAGACACTTATACGAACAAATGAGATGCTAGACATAACATTATTGTTATCGACATGTTACAGCAGAAAGGAGCAAGCCATGTACAAGAAGATGTTATCACTCGTGCTCATGCTCGTCATTCTTGTTCCACTCACACCGGAAGCACAAGCAGCAAGCTCTACACTTGAAGCTCCGTCCAATCTTAAGGTTCAGCTGTTTCAAGATTCTGACAGGATGCCGATATTTCATCTCACATGGGATAATCCGCAGAGTGTGAAAGCGATGCTGCTGGAAGCGCAAGCTGAGGATGCCAAGAATAAGATTGAAGTTCATGTTGACTATTCGTATAAAGGAAAGCCCTATATTTCAGAGAAACGCGCGTTGAATGAGTGGGGAGCTGGACAAGCTGCTGAATCAACAACAGCGAAATTCAAGCCGGAAGTTGCAGCAGGTGACCATTTTAGAGCGACTGATTATGCATTTCGAGTATTCTATGTGGTGTATTCGACCGAAACGAAAGAATATACAGCTTCTCCATTCTCGAATACCGTATCCTTTAAACCGGTTGATTATGTCCATGTCAGCAACTGGGCCGTTCCCGAAGTTAAGAGAGCAGAGAAGTATGGACTGATTACAGAATCGGTAAAGGATAATTTGAATTCTCCGATTACACGCGAGGAGTTCGCAGAGCTTGCCGCTAGATTATATGAAGTGTATGTGAATAAGTCGGTAACGCCTGCTCCTGCTACAACATTTATCGATACAGACAATACAGAAGTACTGAAGGCTTATAAACTTGGTATCATAAATGGGATTGGCAATAACAAGTTTGAACCTAATGGATTGACGAATCGCGAGCAGGTGGCAACCATGATGAGCCGCGCGATTCAAGTAATAGCACCTAGCGCTGACTATTCGACGGCCGGCGCGCCGGAGTTTGCAGATGATAATGAGATCGCGCCTTACTTTATTAATAATGTTAAATATATGGCGAAGCATGAATATGTAAAAGGGATGGATGGCAATTTCGATCCGAAAGGGAACTGTACTCGTGAAATGGCGGTACTGATCGCAGTTCGAATATATGAAGCGCATATGAAATAAATAAGTGGATTGTTGAATGAATTTAAGTTTATCGAAGGACAGCAGGAGATTGCTGTCTTTTTGCTATATTTATGTATTGCTTGCTTTATGGATTAGAAGCGCGTGGTTTATAGGCCACACCATCTACCATTAAGAGACAATCGGCATCTATAAATTGCGTTGTTGATGTCATTCTTGCAGGAAACTGATCAGCAGCAAAGTAGTCGAAGAATACCTTTTCCATTTCAGGTAGATCGTCAATGTTCTTGAGGTAAACATTCACCTTGACTAACTGATCTAGTGAGGTATCGCATTTATGTAGAGTTTCTTTCAAATGCTCAAAAGTATGATGTATTTGCTGTGTAAAGTTCTCCCCAAATCCACGATGCAAACCGAGAAACACGTAATCCCCCGCTTCAACAGCTGATGAATAGCTAAACGGAGTTGGAATTCTTCTCATCATATCATTTCCTCCTTCATGAAGTGTGTTGGAGTACTCATGCATTTCAACTTCATTATAGAACATATGTTCTGTTCTGTCAATGCGCATATTCGTATTCTAGTTTCATTTTAAGTAAAATGAGATTGAGTGTTAATATATGGTATATAATGGAAACGTGAGAAGGACAGAAGAACATGATCAGGATGTAAAGGCTTGTGACGATGCAGGTGAGGGGGGAATCATGATCGGGATTAGACGGATGCTCTTGGTGTTACTATCTACAGCGTTGATGTTGACCACGACTGCGTGTTTCGATGCGAAGCCTGCAGAGGTTCGACACAATTCTGAGCATAGTTCAGAGGCAAGCGATGCTGTTGCGAATGAGGCTCGTTATGATGTATTAGCCGAGAAGCTGCGTACTCCATGGGATATTGCTTTAGCGGGAGACACGATTTACATCAGTGAACGTGAAGGACAGATCGTTCAGCTAATCGGAACGAAGTTAAGTCGACAGAGCGTGGTTCTATCGAAGAACATACATGATCAAGGAGAGGGAGGCTTCCTCGGATTCGTACTCGCGCCAGATTATAACGATACGAGGCTCGCATATGCTTACCATACCTATAAAGAATCAGGTGAAATTCTGAACCGTGTCGTTCTCTTGCAGCAATCGGAGGACAAATGGAAGGAAATTAAACCACTATTAGAGAATATTCCGGGCTCCTTTAACCATAATGGCGGAAGAATGGGAATCGGACCTGATCGGAAGCTTTATATAACGACAGGTGATGCTGGCAAAGAGGAGTTAGCGCAAGATCTCAACAGTCTGGCAGGCAAGATACTGCGAATGGAGCTCGATGGATCTGTACCAGAGGATAACCCATATCCTGAATCTTATGTATATTCATATGGGCATCGGAATCCGCAAGGAATCGTATGGAACGAGGCCGTAGAGATGTATGTTGCGGAGCATGGCCCATCTGGGATACCTGGCGGACATGATGAGATCAATAAAATAGTCGCAGGCGGCAACTATGGTTGGCCTAATATCATCGGCGATGAGCAGCAGCAAGACATGCTGACACCGATCTATCATACGGGAAAGACCGCGATCGCGCCATCCGGAATCGATATAGATGCAGATGGTCAACTCTTGATAGCTGCCTTAAGAGGCGAAGCTTTGTATCGCTATGACATTCAGCGCGGTGTGCTGGAGACGCTGCTGGAGGGTGAAGGACGTATTCGGAGCGTGAGCATTCATAACGGGGAAATGTATATCATTACGAATAATACAGACGGGAGGGGCAATCCTTCCGCACAGGATGACCGACTGTTAAGGCTTAAGTAGCCGAACAGCCAAGGGGATGGATAGATGGATAGTTGTCTATGCATCAGTTCCCTTGGCTGTTGCTGTTTTAGATTCGTTTTATACTTTCGATAATGATGTCGTGCTTATGTCGTGTCGAACCGCTAACTCTTATCGGGACGCTCGTTCTGCCGGACATGAGATGCCGATGTCCATCAGCGAAACGGGTGAGTTGACGGAAACGGTGGAAGTGTCTAGCCCCCTGCCCATTAATCGCTGGGCCTGTGATGCCAGAGAACGAATGCCGATGCCCATCAGCGATTTGCGTGATACCGTGGAACGTGTGTCGATGCGTTCCGATTCCAGGAATGAATCGGTCTGTTAGATTGTTGAAGCGATGTCGATGTCCGAAGTTAAACGAAGTGTTTCCGCGCAGCCGATGCTGGAAACGATCCACGTTCTTAGAGGAGACCTCCCGCATACTTGAGCATAGCTTCTTAGAGGAGCAAGCTGATTTATGGGATCTGTTCTTCAATTCTAACCCTCCTAAATAAATAATCATGTCATCAGGATATTGTACTGTGCAGGCTTCTGTTTGGTAACGGCATCTGTACTGTGTGCGACATGAGTCAGTCTACATCATGGGGTTGTTTAAGTTAGCTCGCTGACATTGGTTGCGGACACACAGGTCGTTATTTGAGCGATAGTGGGCTATTTCGATAGCTTAGCGGACCGTGGTTCCGCTATTTGCACCATATTCGCTGAAAATGGCGCGTTTCCAAGCGAATAAGGTCTCCTGTGTCCGCGAGACACGCGAAACACCCCGTTTTCGCCGAAATAAGGGCTGTACGGTCCGCGTCGGTCGTTAAAGTGGTTAAGCACAACAGAAACAAGCCTCGCTGGTGCATCATAAGTTGTAACGCGTTAGCTTGCGTAACAAAAAAGTCCTCTCCTAACGACCTTGATCGTTGGGAGAGGACTTTTTTAACAGCGCCGATTACGATCCCTTTGCAGGGGCACACGATAGAGGCATGGGGAGTTTAAGTTAGTTCGCTGGCATTGGATGCGGACACACAGGCCGTTATTTGAGCAATCGAGGGCTATTTCGATAGTTTAGCGGACCGTGGTTCCGCTATTTGCACCATATTCGCTGAAAATGGCGTGTTTTCAAGCGAATAAGGTCTTCTGTGTCTGCGAGATACACGAAACACCTCGTTTTCGCCGAAATAAGGGCTGTACGGTCCGCGTCGAACGCGAAAGCTTCCGCGCACAACAGAAACAAGCCTCGCAGGAACACACGGTAGAGGCATGGGCGTGTTGAAGTAGTTCGCTGACATTTTTTGCGGACACACAGGCCGCTATTTGAGCAAAAGCGGGCTATTTCGATAGCTTAGCGGACCGTGGTTCCGCTATTTGCACCATATTCGCTGAAAATGGCGCGTTTCCAAGCGAATAAGGTCTCCTGTGTCCGCGAGACACGCGAAACACCCCGTTTTCGCCGAAATAAGGGCTGTACGGTCCG
>NZ_JBYTDY010000009.1:177628-235716 GCF_058791835.1 Paenibacillus sp. EB106-04-04-XG159
AAGCGAATAAGGTCTCCTGTGTCCGCGAGACACGCGAAACACCCCGTTTTCGCCGAAATAAGGGCTGTACGGTCCGCGTCCGGTCGCGAAATTAGCCGAGCACAACAGAAACAAGCCTCGCAGGAGCACGATTAGCTGTAACGCGTTAGCTCGCGAATCAAAAAAGTCCTCTCCTGACGACCTAGATCGTTGGGAGAGGACTTTTTGATGTATTACTCTTTTACAGCGCCGATTACAATCCCTTTCACAAAGAAGCGCTGCAGGAAAGGGTAGACGAGCAGAATCGGAAGCGCGCCGATAAAGATCTGTGAGGCGCGAATCGTACGCTGCGACAAGTTAGCGACCAATTCAGGATCCATCGTCGTCATATCCTGCTTCACGATGATCGTTTGCATAAAGCTTGCAAGCGGCATCTTGTCAGTATCGCGAATATAGATAATACCGTCAAAGTAGGAGTTCCAATGGGTGACCATAACGAACAGAGAAATCGTCGCAATGGCTGGCATTGACACGGGCAAGTAAATGTTGATGAATGTGCGGAAGTGTCCAGCCCCGTCAATGAGCGATGCTTCTTCGAGTTCTTTCGGAATACCGCGGAAGAAGTTGAGTAGCAGGATGATGTTATAGACGGATACTAGGCCCGGCAGGATCAACGCCCACAGCGTATTCATCAGCCCTAGCTTCAAGATGAGAATATAGCCGGGAATCAAGCCGCCGCTGAACAGCATCGTCACGACAAAGTACCATAGGTAGATATTGCGAGCCCGAAATACGCGGGTTTCTTTGGAAAGAGCATAGGCCGCGACGGTATTCACGACCAAGGCGAGCCCTGTTCCCAATACCGTTCGCTGCACAGATACCCACAAGGACGTAAGAAAATGCTCATTGCTAAACGTTTTGGCGTACGCCTCAAAATTTAATCCCATCGGCCAAAAGGTGACAAGCCCAGCATTAGCAGGTGCAGTGTCGCTCAGCGAGACCATCAGCAGGTGATACAGCGGCAATACGCACAATATCGAAAGTATAGTTAAGAAGACATAATTAAATATGCTAAATATTCGATAGGACAGTGTTTTATGATACACGAGTTGTCACCCTTTCTAGAATATCCGGTATCCTGCAAATTTGTAGGCTAGTCGATAGGATACGATGATTAAGACTAGACTGATGATCGATTTAAACAAGCTGACAGCAGTGGAGAAGCTGAACTGACCGCCTAGTAAACCTTGGCGATAGACGAACGTGTCGATAATATCAGCCTGCTGATAGATCAGTGGGTTGTACAAGTTAAAGATCTGATCGAAGTTCGCGTTCAATACGCTGCCGAGCGCTAATGTAGCAACCACGATAACGATTGGCAGGACAGTAGGAATCGTAATGTGAATCGTTTGCTTCCATCGAGTTGCGCCGTCTACCTCAGCTGCTTCGTACAGAGCTGGATTAATATTAGTTAACGCCGCTAAGAAAATGATCGCGTTGAAGCCGAACTCCTTCCACACATCACTGATTATGACCGTAAATCGGAACCAATCGCCATCCATTAGAAACGGAATAGGTTTAGTGCCGAACAGAGTGACGACAAATTGATTAATTAATCCTGTCGAAGAAAGCATATCGATCAATATTCCTGCGAGAATAACCCATGATAGAAAGTGCGGCAGATAGACGAAAGTCTGAACGGATCGCTTAAATCCCATATGGCGGACTTCATTCAATAATAAGGCGAATACAAACGGAATGATTAAGTTCAACACAATCTTCGAACAAGCAAAAAACAGCGTATTCATCGTAATTTGCATGAAGTATTCATTTTCAAACATATAACGAAAATGCTTCAGTCCAACCCACGGAGAGCCCGTTACTCCTAGATTGGCCTTATATTCCTGAAACGCGATGATGATGCCTGTCATCGGAATATACGAAAAGATAAAGACCATGATAACCGCTGGCAGCACCATAAAATGCAAGGTCCAAGGCTGCTTTATGCCGGTTGACTTTCTTGACTTCGGCTTGTTGGTGCGAGTTGCTTGCTGTGCAGGTTCTACTCTCATAATGCTCTCCCGTCCTTCAAAAATGGTTTGTGCATAGCTGGAATCTTTGTTATATATAGTATCAAGCACACTTGCCTCGGGACTATATGACATTGTTAGGATTGATATGGTTTTGTAGAGAACATCATCTGGGGGGACAATTAATGGGGTTAAGTAATGGGATTGTATTGGTGCGTAGAAAAGCAAGTGCGAAGTTTAGTTTGTCAGCGAAAATGAACTGTTTAATCTTACTATTATTTGTTCCGATAATAATTATGTACTCCTATTCCAACGATGTAGCTTTCAACGTAGTCAGTAAAGAGCTTCAGATGTCGAATGCTAGACAGTTGGCTTTTCTATCGAATCAGATCGATTCTCGCATTAATCAAATGATGGACTTTACCATTACATTTTCACGAGATCCGAACGTACAGAAATTCAATGGTTTAGCGCTGTGGGAAGATCGCTATGACCGCATGCAGACTAGATATGTCATTCAAGAGAAGATGAGGCTGCAGTCAGGGATCACAAGCATATGGCCTGCAAAATTCACGGTATATTCTCAGCAGAATAAAGAGTTCGTCTCTAACGCAAACGATGCTAGGGCATACGATGAGGAATATTTAAAACAGAATATGAGCGGAAAATGGACATACGGTGACGGCACCAGCATCGCTGCTGATCAGAAGAAAGATTTCTATTGGTTCTATAGCGACTCAACTGGACAACAAGGCACGCTGACTGGGAGCAATCTCGTCATCTCCGCCCGCTTCGGACACGAAAACATTCAAAACATGCTGGATACTTATAAAGCTGGGGGACAGGGGGATCCCTTCTTTTATCATAAAGGAGAAAGCTTAATTACGAACCGCACCGCGGACAATGTGCTGATGAATGAAGTTCAGCAATACTTGGATACCAAAACTCTTGAGAATACGACACAGCAGATCGCTCAATTGAATGGCAAGGATTATCTGGTGATGTCGAACAAGTCTCCTTATCTGAATTGGCATTTGGTAGATGTAGTGCCGTTAGACCGAGTATTAGGTCCGATTGAATTTAGCCGCAATCTGTTCTATGTATCGCTGGGGCTATTATTTGCAGTAGGTCTATCCGTGTCTTTTCTGTTGTACCGCAACGTCCAGCGTCCGATCCAGAAGCTGATCCATGGACTGAAGCGAGTTCAGCGGGGAGATTATTCTGTTCGGATCAGTTCTAACGACAATAACGAATTTACGTTTTTGTTTAGGCGCTTTAATGATATGTCTCGTCAGATTCAGGACTTAATAGAGAACGTGCTGAGCGAGAAGCTAAGAGCTCGCGAGGCGACTTTAAAGCAGCTGCAGGCGCAGATTAATCCGCATTTTCTGTATAACTGTCTCGGCTATATTATCAATATGGCTCAGATGAAGGATGAAGAAGCGGTCGTTTCGATGGCTTATAATCTGAGCGCTTACTATCGATACACGACTCGGATGGAACAGCAGTCGGCTGTCCTGAAGGATGAGGTTCAGCTGCTCGTTAACTATCTCGATATACAGAAGCTTCGCAATGGGCGGATTCATTATCATATCGATATACCGGAAGAAATGCTGGTCCAGCGTGTACCTCGCTTGCTGCTGCAGCCGATCGTAGAGAATGCTGTCATTCATGGCGTAGGGAAATCCTACACAGCAGGAGAAATTCGGATTACCGGCGAGATGTTAAGCGGCTTCTGCCGAATCTATGTGGATGACGATGGTCCTGGCTTAGAGCCGGACAAGCTGGATGCGTTGAATAGCAAGATGCATGAATCGCTGCAGGAAGAGATGGGCTGCGGATTATGGAATACGAATCAACGGTTGATGCACCAATTCGGAGAGAATTCCAATTTGACATTCAAGAAATCAGCCTGTGGAGGATTTCGTACAGAGATTGTCTGGGAGATAGCTGCTGAGGAGCAGCAGAGTCAGCACACAACTACACCAGGAGGTAAGACAATTGCAGTTAATTATCGTTGATGATGAACCACATTGGGTCGATAACTTAGCCATGCATAAGCCTTGGCACACACTAGGTATTGACCTCGTACATAAAGCCTATTCTGCGCAGGAAGCGCTGCGAATCATTGAAACCTATCCGATTGATATTGTTATCTCGGATATTCTGATGCCCGAGATGACGGGAATTGAGCTGATCGAGCGAATTCGGCTGCGGGATCGTAGAATCAAGTTTATCATCCTGTCCGGTCATTCGGACTTTGAATACGCGAAGAAGGCGCTTCATCATCAAGCGGTGGATTATCTATTAAAGCCGCCGATGGATAACGAATTGTTCGATGCGGTTAGGACAGCGATCGAGCAGTTAAATGTCGAATGGGAAAGCGTCAGCTCGCTGGAACGTACCCAATATACGATAAGAGAAAATCTGCCGCTGCTCCGCGGTCAGCTTCTGCTGGACGCGCTGCATGGTCACTGGATATCTCAAGAAGAATGGAATCGTAAGCTGATGACGTACGGGCTGCCATTTCATGAAGGGGACTGCGCATTAATGCTCGTTCGTATGGAGGGCGAATTCGCGCCGTATAAACAAAACGGACAGCAGCTGTTGGAATATGCCATTATCAACATGGCCCAAGAAATTATGGGGGAGTTCATGGAGGTATGGGGCGTTAGAGAGGAACATGGCTATCTTGTATTCGCGTTGCAGATGAAGCGGGAGCATGCTGCTATTGGACAAGAGGCGCTGTTGGAGAAGCTTGCATTGCAGCTACAGTACAAAGTGAAGAAGTTTCTGAAGGGATCGCTATCGATCGTAACGACAGAGAGCTTTCCGTTGTCCGAGCAATTATCGGATCAGTATCGTCAAGCCATTGCGTATTTCCTGCAGATTGTAGGTGATGAAACGGAATTCATCATGAAGGTAGGCGATAAGAAGCACCCTGATGCCAATGGATCGTTGGACGAGCTCTATATGCCGCCGTTATTGATGAATCTGCTGGAAGCAGGACGATGGGAGGCAGCGGAAGAGAAGCTCATTGCCGTATGCGCTGAATTGGATAAGAAATGGCATGACTCTCTGGAGCATTGTATGGAAGCGGGATACGTCATCGCATCCTCTTATACGAATCTTGCTCATCGAAACGGCTATACACTAGCCAAATTGCTAGGACCTGATATGGAACAGATGCTGAGCGGAGAAGCATTCTCCTCCATCAGCAAGCTGCGCAAGTGGTCGATAAGCGCTCTAACTAAGCTGAGAGAAGGAACTTCGAATGAAGTGAAGGACATCCGCTCTCAGTATGTGAAGAAGATTCAAGCCTATACGGAGGATAATCTACATCGGGATGTATCGCTGCGCACTTTGGCAGACCATGTGAACCTCCATCCTACACATTTGTCGAAGATCTATAAGATCGAAACTGGCGAGGGCATCAGCGAATACGTGTATAGGCTTCGGATGGAGCGTGCTTGCCATATGTTGAAGACGACGGAGAAGAAAGTGTATGAGATCAGCTTAGACATCGGATATCTCGACCCAGCTTACTTCATTAAGGTGTTTAAACGACAATATGGCATAACGCCGCAAGAATATCGTGAAGGAAATGAACACCACAACAGAGTAATATGAAAACTAATAATGTCATATAGATGGCATTCCCATTAGTTGATAAAGTTACCTGTGTAAACATCACACTCTGTAGGGGGAAGTGTTCATGGGAAAATTCAAAAAGTCATTGCTCCTGCTTCTCGTCATGACACTCGTCTTTATCACAGCTTGCAGCGGTAAGTCCGGAGATACTGCTAAGCCTGAAGATAACGCGAAGCCGAGCACACCAGAAGTTGTTGACTCCAATGCGATTGACACGGTCTTCTCGAGAGGCAAGTACGATCCGCCCATCGAGTTCAGCTCTGTGTTAATGCCTACCAAGCATGTCAAAGGCGATACGAACGAGAACAACGTTCATGATCGCTGGATGCTGGAAACACTGGGTATGAAACATAAAGATACGTGGTATCCTGCAGGCGACGAGCAGTACAGACAGAAGCTTCAGCTTGCAATTACTTCTGGCGAGAAATTGCCTGACTTTGTATTTGTGCCCACCGATGCCGTGCTGACCAACCAATTGATCGATTCCGGTCAGTTTATCGCAATTGACGAGCTGTTTGACAAGTATGCCAATGATATATGGAAAGGCCATACGGAGAAGAATCCGGAACTATGGTATCCATTTACACGGGACGGCAAGAAATACAATCTACCTATCATGGAATATACGGATAATGACGACACCATCCTATGGCTTCGTGAAGATTGGATGGAGAAGCTGAATCTGCAAGCTCCGAAAACGATAGCAGACTTAGAAGTAATCATGGATAAGTTCAAGAATCAGAATCCGGATGGCTTGGCTCCGGATCAAGTGTATCCTCTTGCCATCTCCTTGAAAGGCAATACCAACACTTGGATGGGCGGGCTGGATTGGCTGTTCGGCGCATACGGCACGATCCAAGAGCAATGGAACAAGGATGCCAATGGCAATCTTGAATATGGTTCCGTTCATCCTGGATCAAAGCAAGCACTTGCGAAGCTGAAAGAATGGATGGATAAAGGCTATATTCATACTGACTCCGCACTATGGGATGAAGGCAAGTCCGCTGAGATCTGGACGAGAGGCCAAGCGGGTATTCTTCCTGGAGCGAACTGGGTTCCAGACTGGCCTGCTCCAGACTTATTGAAGAACGTGCCAGGCTCCAAGTTCAAAGCTTATCCTGTACCAGCTGGTCCTGACGGATTGATGGGTACGAAGTGGCAGAATTCCGGTGTCAACCGAAGCTATATGATCAACAAGGATGCGAAGCATCCAGAAGCGCTCATTCTCTATTATAACTATATGTTGGAAAACTTAGCGAACCCGCAAGTGGGAAGCCCATTTGAACACGGATTTGCAAAAGGCTATGACTGGGACATCGTCGATGGCCAGCCTACGAGTGATAAAGACAAGATTCCGGATTTCTTTGACAAATTCAATTACCTGACTGGTCCTGCGCGTATTCCGGATCTTTATATGAAGTCATTGGTTAAGCTTGCTGACGGCAATAAACCTGAAACTCCATATGAGAAGCAATTGTCTGAATTCCGCAAGCCTGAAAACTGGTACGCCGCTAAAGTGGTTATGTCGCAAATGGATATCCGCAAGCAGAACTACTTTACTGGGGCAGCAACGCCGACTATGATCGCGAAGTGGAACCTTCTTCGTCAGTCTGAAATGGAGACCTTCAATAAGATCATTTATGGCAAACTTCCAATTGACGCGTACGACCAATTCGTAGAAAGCTGGAAATCGAATGGTGGAGATGAAGTCACGAAGGAAGTAAACGATTGGTTCAAATCCGTATCTCAATAATCCGTAATTCATGAAATGAGCATGCAAATGGGGCTTCCGCTAGTCACGGTGATGACGAATGCGGCAGCCCCATTTGGCGTATAAGCAAGCTATTGAAACATATTCGGGAATTGCTTAACGATCGCATCAGACAGCATTTCCGCCATCATGAGTGCTTCCATTTCAATCTGATCGTACAGCTTTATACTTGTTTTATAATCTTTTTTCAGCATCGAAACAGCTTCTGACTTCGTCAAGGCAAGATGATTGTAGAACATCTTCTTGTATTGCTCTTTATCTAAGTACGGCATGATACTGCTTAAGAACTGGACGATATCGTCAGCGTTCGCATACCATTTCTTCTCTAATTCAGCCACTTTATGCATATCCCCAGCTTTCGCCGCTTTAACAAGATCGGCTGCAATGACTAAGTGATCTCTAATTAACTTAGCATATTGGGCCGCTGCTTGTTCCCCGTAGAAAGGCTTTAACGAATTGCCCATATCCGTTGCGTTCTGCAGAAGTCGAGCTGTATTAGCTTCCGCATCAGGCAATCCAAATACGATGCTCATAACGACCATTCGCGTCCATTCCACATGCTGTTGCCACAATAAACGCATATAAGCTCTAAAGTCGCACTCCGACTTTGTCATTTCCGCAGGGCTGCGGGGCAAGGTGAAAGGTTCCTCTTGAAACACAACCGGGTAAGCAGAATGCACACAGCAGTGCACATCCTCACGATTGTAGACGGTATCCCATCCTGGGTGCGGGGCGTTTACATACGGATTGAAATGCTGTGAGTACGGCTGGTACTGTTCGACCTGATAAGGAGCATAAAATGTGCCGGTGAACGGTTGAGTATACATAATGCTTCTCTCCTTTATATCGATGTACAGCATTATATGGTGTAATTGCCTATTGTGATTATGAATGTTTACACGCTTGTACTCAGGTGTTTAAAGCGTTCGATCCATATCGGAGATAAATTCGTCTTTAAATAGTGAAATGAATATCTAACTGGGAAGTACCGCCCATAGTGTAGATTCATGCAAAAAGCCGAAGGGGGAGCCCTTCGGCTTTATTTCGTCTTAAGTTATATCTTCTACAGAATGAGGATCACTGCTCGCTTTAGAGAACAGGTACAAGACTGCGCCAACAGCGCCAGTTGTTCCGCAGATGATATCAAGCATTGTGTCCGTCAAACTGCCATTTTGCGAAACGAGTCCGAATAAATGGTCGACTGTGAACTCATATATTTCCCACACTCCAGCCATGGCAACAGAGAAGAAGAAGGAGAACCAGATGATGATGTTGGAAGGCAGGCTGATCAACCCATTACGCTTAGCCATCTTGTTCATGATGAATTGTCCCGTGAAGAATAGAATAACGCCTGACAGCAGATGTTCAATCTTATCTAAATGAGGGATGACCGCATACAGACCGAATAAGTTGGCGAGCATCATCGTGATCGTAATAAAAATCTGGACCGAGAATCGCAGAGCGGGAGGCAGATCACTCTTGGTCCAGGCGATTATGCCTCTGAAGAGCAGCAGCACGATAATGATGAGACCCGCTTGAAGACATTTGCCGTAAGCTCCAGTCACACCAAAATAAATAATCGATAATCCGCATATCACATATAAAACCATTTCAAAAACATTATTAAACCTACGATTGCTCGAGATATCTTGTTGCATAGCAGTTCCTTTCTCCTGACTGAACTTGTGTCCTTAAATCTTATCCTAAGCCATTGTACTCGGTCAAACTTAATGATTAAGCCTCCTAAATATTGTTAGCAAGCTGGACAAGGTCTATTCCTATTAAGGAATCACTGTGGAATGATTATATGGTTATCGATGCTGCTAAGGGGAAGGAAAGAGCATGCCTGCAACTTAAAATGTAAAAAGAGGAACTATGCCTATGCTGATCTTGAGCAGGCGAGAATAGTCCTCGTGTTATTATGATTTGATGTGCATCCAGAATCGTGTTAAATTCTAGTGTGTGAGAAGTGGGACTGTTTATCAGGTAGTTGAAGAACACAGTACAAAGCGGATGGGAGCTCGAGAGCATGAAGGGTGTTAGGTCGATTATTTCTGGGCTGCTGATGGCCGCAGCTTTGCTCGCAGTACAACTGTATATTGGAATTCATGGCTGGTATTTGATAAAGGAGTGGTTCCCGAATACAGACCCTGCATTCTACTGGTTCCTATTTATGTTAATTGCCTTCGCCTATGTAATTGGTGTAGTACCTTGGCCTAGATATGTGCGTCCTGCTGCAAGATTGCTTAAAGTGACAGGTTCATACTACTTAGCGGTATTGGAGTTCGCTCTTATTCTGCTGCCAATCGTTGATGTGATCTATTATATTCTGAGACTGACAGGTCAATCGACTTCGGGCTATGTCACAATAGCAGGAGGCATTGTAGTCATTATTCTTATTGCAGCTCTATTGTGGGGATCGCGCAATGCGTGGAGCACTACGGTTAGACGACATTCGATAGTGATCGAGAAGGAAGTGCCTAAGTTATCGAAGCTCCGTGTCGCGGTAGCATCCGATATCCATCTTGGCAATATCGTAGGGAACCGTCATTTGAAACGATTAATTAACCGCATTAATGAAATGGAGCCGGATCTCGTTCTTCTGCCTGGCGATGTGCTTGATGACAGCATTGAACCGTTCTTGCGCAATCGGATGCAGGATACACTGAAAGAGCTGAAGGCGAAGCACGGTGTGTATGCAGTACTCGGCAATCATGAATACAACGGGAGATCGATTGAGCAGTATACAGCAGTTATGAATGAGATTGGTATTCGAGTACTGCAGGATGAAACGGTAGAAGTTGCAGATTCCTATTATGTGATCGGACGGAAGGATCGCGCTGCGGAGAGGATGGATGCGAAAGGTCGGAAGAGCATCGCAGCCTTGACGGAGGGACTTCATCAGTCTAGGCCTATTATAGCGATGGATCATCAGCCTAACGGCTTCGGTCTTGCTGCTGAGGCGGGAGTAGACCTATTGCTGTGCGGACATACCCATAGAGGACAGTTTGTGCCTAATCATTTTGTGACGAGACGAATGTTTGAATTGGATTGGGGTTATATGCTGAAAGAGAAGATGCACGTTGTTGTTTCTTCTGGATATGGCACATGGGGACCGCCCATTCGACTGGGCAGCCGTTCGGAAATTGTGGAGTTGAATATTAGTTTCAAATAATAGTTAGGAATTCTTAAACATAATCTTGAGACGTAAGGACAATAAAGAACTGTAGATAGCTATTCTATAAAATCGATAGCCATCTACAGGGGGCGGGAGCGGACACACGAGCCGCTATTTGAAGAAAACACCACTAATTCGCCATACTAGCGGACCGTAGCGCCGTTATTTGACCCGAATATGCAGTTTAGTGCTAGTTTTGAAGCAAATAGCGTCATCTGTGTCCGCAAGCCCTCAAAAAATAGCCCGAAATCATGAAATAGCGGCCCCTGTGTCCGTTCAAGTGCGGGTCATACGGCCTTACTGTCACCGCATGTACTATCGGACAAAAAACCGCTGATCCAGTCTCATCAACTAGGTAAGCGGTTTCTTGTTGGTGTAGAAACAAAGAGGGGCTGTCCCAAAAGAGATTAGAAAAATGACTTTTGGGACAGCCCCTTGATTTCATTTACTCGCTAGTTTTTCTGTCCGCAGAATCATCCTTGGATTGGTAAACAATGACGACAATATTGCTTCCTGTTGCATCAGATAGCGACTCTTCAAATGACTTCAACTTCATAATCGTCGAATCGTCCAATGCTGCGGGTTGAAAGTCCTGGATATCCATTCTAAGCGCCTCCATTGTTTATTTCTCACCGCTATTGTTTACATTAGAGCGCCATAATACTCCATCTCGCGGATAAAAACAAGCTCGGAGTTCACGACGATGTACGTTCGGTGGCATTCGGGTCACGGAGTGATTTCTGATATAATGTTGAAAAGTCTAGCGATAAAGGAGAGATCTCATGAAATGGATAGCTGAGCAGCCCTATTATAAAGTCGAAAGGGTAATGTCCAGCGTCGAACAGAAGACGGTTGTATATGAACGTACCATGCATTTGTATCAAGATAAACTGGTGACACAACATCGGGAATTTGATATTCATTACATATTCGATATATCTTACCGCAAGATGGGGGCGGATGAAGGCATACTGTATCTGCACACCAAACAGGGTGTATTTACTTATTCTTTGAAGGCCGATCCCTCGCTATTTATCAAGGCGTATAAAGGATTAAATTCGAATAGCTAAAGCACATGGAAGATGTAATAAAGCCCGCACCTTTATCGCGGGCTTTGTCTATGTGTTGGGATATCCGTAGATTTATTTAATGCAGATCAATTTTTAATTTGTTCAATAGAATAGGAACTCAAGTGGAACTGGTTAGCATAAGGAGTGATATGTAATTCTACACTTATGTGAACAGGTGCTTATTTCACGAATGAAATGTGATAAACTGGGATTAATGCAAAGATAGGGTAGATCTATAGCTTTAATAGAATGGAAGGGTCCACCAGTTATATTCAATAATAGAGAGGCTCCAAGTTATTTAATATTGCTAAATAGCAGTAGAAGGTGATAGTAATAATGTGCTGATGATGCCGATAAGAATAGAGGGGAAGCAGTCAAATATAGGTTCATATCAACTAATATAGGCAGGAGGTACATCGGTTTGATTGAAATAACAGAAATGTTCGTTGACTCGTTAGCGCCAAACAGTGCAGCCATTAAGAATGGCCAAGGCCTCGTGAAAAAGAGAAAGTTCCTACATTTACATAAGTCTGAAGATGATGTTGTACTTTTTGGAGAATGCAGCGGGAGCGGGAGCTCGAATTATTATCCTTCCGCTGATTTTGTTGTGCAGGAGAAGCCTGTTATGCGCTGCACATGTCCAAGTAGGCAGCTTCCTTGCAAGCATGTTCTAGGGTTGCTCTACGCCTATGTCAATAAGGAAGCATTCAATACCGCAGATATTCCCGAGGACCTTGCTGCGAAACGTGAGAAAGCAGAGAAGCGTGAAGAGCGCAAAGCTCAGCAAGCAGAAGCAGGCACAGATTCGAAACCTAAGAAGACGAATACAGCTGCACTCAAGAAGAAGATTACAGCTCAATTAGAAGGCTTAGATGTGCTGGAGAAGCTGCTGCAGTCGGTCATTCGAACCGGACTCGGTACGATCGATAAAAAAGCTCTTAAGGATATGGAGGCCCAAGTCAAGCAGCTCGGGAATTACTATTTAATTGGAGCACAAATTGAATTAAGACGATTGGTGGTTCTGCTTTCTTCAACAAGCAGTCAGGAGGAAATGTACACCCTTGCTGTGGAGCAGCTATCGCGTATGCACGCGTTAATTAAGAAGGGCCGTGCGCATCTAGCAGCGAAGCTGGAGACTCCTGCAATGGCGCTAGATCATGAAAGTACGATCGAAGAATGGCTGGGACATGCATGGCAATTAACCGAGCTGAAGGAGCTTGGGTTAATGACAGAGAACGCGGAATTGATACAGCTGTCATTCTTCAGCTATAACGATGAAGCAAGACAAGAGTATGTAGATGTAGGCTATTGGATTGAGAAAACCAATGGCGATATACACCGAACGATTCAATATCGACCCTATAAAGCGGCTAAGTTTATTCGTGAGGATGACAGCTTCTTTGAAGCTGCGGTTATCCCTTCTTTATATCGTTATCCAGGTGATCTTAACCGAAGAGTGCGATTCGATGAAATGACAACTCGACCGATAGCGCAGGAGGATCTTAACCAGATTGCCGCATGCGCGCATCGTTCCTATACAGAAGCAATTAAGCTGGTTAAGAATCAAGTGAAGAACCTGCTTGCAGATAAAAATCCGGTTCTTCTGCTGCATGCTGCAGAAGTGAAGCAAACCGAACATGGCGATTATGTAATGGTTGACGAATCGGGTCAGCAGCTGGCGCTCGGATACACCGTCATCACCGATCACGATGCGTTGTCCTTGCTGTCCACCATCTCTTCAGATCAACTAACTGATGCTGCGATGCTCGTTATGTTTGAGCATCAGCTTGATACTGGACGACTGGTAGCACAGCCTCTGACGATTCTAAAAGATTCAGAAATCATCCGACTTCTTTATTAGTTCGTTTGACGAATCACATACTTTAAGGAGGTACCTGGCGTTATGAGTACAGCATTATTGCTAGAGCTTCATCAAGAAGTCAAGCGTCTCTATATAGCGGGCAGCGACCTGGCTGCTGAAGATTATCGATTAAAGCGATTATTGCCGCAATTTCAGCAGCTTGGGGAGCGCGCTTCGATATTTAAACGATTAGGGGAAGGAATTGCGGCTGTTATAGAGCCGAATCCGACACAAGCATTATCGACCGTCCAGCAGTTGCAGGATCTCAATATGCTGCTGAGCTCTGTACTGCATACACAAGGGGTGACGAAGCCAGAAGGTGAGTTGCATGAAGTGGGCAGCCACCCCCTTTCTCTATCAACAAATCTATCCTATCGCAAGCTGAATGCGGTACAAGAAGCGTTGACGACTAGTGGCAGCGGACGCTATGAGATTATCAAGGAGGCCTTCGAGGCAGGGATGTTTCAGGATCTGCGTCTGGTACAGCTCGCGATTGAAGCGCTGAATGATCCTTATTCAGAAATTGCGGATATGGTTATGAGGGATATCCTTCCTTCATACGGACCGCAGATACTTCCGTTAATCACGAAGGATCTCGATCCTTCCGGCGGCAGGAAGGAAGCAAGGAAGATGAGTGTCATTGCTGCTATAGGCGGCAGTGAGGTACTAGAGCTGATCTATCAAGCGGCAGAATCGGGTTCTGATGAAGTTCGCGTGACAGCTATTCAACAGCTTGCTGGTCATAAACAGTACGAGGCTGAACTGCTTAGATGGAGCAAGGATAAGCGGAAGTCGATCCGCGAAGCGGCTTATCAAGCTCTTGCCGAGAGTGGGTGGACCAATGCGGTTCATCGATTGTATGAAGCTTTTTTAAGTAAAGATAAAGAGCTTGTCGTTCCTGCACTGCGAAGATGTCAGTCTGGTGAGCTTACGAAGCAGCTGGTTGAAGAATTGGCTGCTGAGCTGCAGTCAGCAGAGGATATGCAGGATAATAAAGCGAAGTTGGATGAGATATGGGATCAGGTTAGACTGTGCCTGCGAACCTTGTATGACAAGACCACTCCAGAGCTCAAAAAGCTGTTTATTTCGGTGCTTCAGCAATATTCGTTCTATATGAATAAGCTTGGGTGGAGCCATATGATCGATACTGCGATGAACTATCTGGTGAACGAAGGCTCTAAGGAAGCGAGGGAACTGGTTCGAAGCACGGTGGAACGCAACATCATCTATTACAGAAACAGCAATCAGTACTTGAACGACGTGTTCAAGGATGCCTATACTCATTTGTCTCCTGCGCGAGTATATGAACAGTATGGGGAAATACTGCAAGGTCAAGCACATACAGTGAACCGAAAATCGGCCAGAGAATCTGAGCAGCTGCTTAGTACGATCTTAGATATTGTAAATTTCCGAAGATATAATCAATGCCCTAAACCATGGGGCTCATCTGCAGATCAGACTTTCTATACTTACATGGTTGAGATGATCCATCCTCATATAATTGAGTTGCAGTGGGATCCGCGTTGGCTTGATCTTTTTATCCAGCATGATCAATATGATTTGGTTAGCGTATTTGCAAGACCTGGGCATCAAGAAACGGAACGATACCTGCTGCGTAAGATCCAAAACAATCCGGAGTTCCGCAATCGCTTCTTCAACGTTCTATTGATGGGCTTGGAGCGAGCAGGCGTATCCACTAATGATCGTCAAGAGCTGTTGATGAACGCGCTAGAAGATGAGCGCAACTCTAAATGCACACTGATCGAACCGTATACAATGCAAGAGCTGTGCGGTCTTTCAGCTTCTTATGCTGATCGGATTCGCGCGGTACTGCCGAAATTCTCAGATGAAGCTGAAGATCAGCTTCACTATGTGATTCGCATGATGCAGAAGTAATGAAGTAGATAAGGAGAGGTGTAGTGGACGATGGGAAATGAGCAAATGCAAGATATTATGCGTCAGTCAGCTGAATTATTGTATCAGCATGAGATAGAAGCGCTCCGCCAAACGGATACAGGCCATGTACCCGCAGGATGGCAGATGTCTCCTCAAGCCGTGCTGACTTATATTACTGGGGGAAGAGCAGGCAAAACGGACATTACTCCCAAATATATTGGTAACAAGCGTCTAATCGAAATGGCGATTGCTACTCTAGTAACAGATCGCGCGCTGCTCTTGATCGGTGAGCCAGGAACAGCGAAGTCATGGCTGTCGGAGAATCTGACTGCTGCCATATATGGTCATTCAGGTCTAGTCGTCCAAGGCACCGCGGGAACTAGTGAAGAGCATGTTCGCTATTCATGGAATTACGCCATGTTATTGGCGCAAGGGCCCTCACCTGAAGCACTCGTGAAGAGCCCGATTATGCGGGCTATGGAGGAGGGAGGCATCGCGCGCTTCGAGGAGATCTCCCGCTGCGCTTCCGAAGTACAGGATGCATTGATCTCGATCTTATCAGAAAAGACGATCAGCGTTCCTGAACTCGGGAAGGAATGGAACGCCCGCAAAGGCTTCTCCATTATTGCTACGGCAAATACGAGAGACCGCGGGGTCAACGAGATGTCGACAGCCTTAAAGCGGCGGTTCAATATTATCGTGCTTCCATCTCCAGCGGATCTGGATACGGAAGTGAAGATTGTGAAGAAGCGTGTCAGCGAGATCGCTTCCTCATACAATCTTCAAGCAGCAGCGCCTGCCGATGAAGCGCTGCTCAAGGTCGTCACGATCTTCCGCGAGCTGCGTAGCGGTATGACGCTGGATAAGAAGGAGAAGGTAAAGACACCAGCAGGCGTCATCTCAACAGCAGAGGCGATCTCTCTTCTGACGAACAGCATGGCGCTTGCCGCCAGCTTCGGCAATGGCACATTGACGGATGAGGATCTGGCCGCAGGATTGCAAGGTGCAATCGTGAAGGACGATGATAAGGATCAACTCGTATGGCGAGAATATCTTGACAATGTAATGAAGAAGCGCGGTGCAGAGTGGCGAGGCTTGTACAGCGCTTGTAAGGAGTTGAACCAGTAATGGCTGCTGCTGGAGCTGGTGTGCAAATATTTGGGGTTAGGCATCTATCACCAGGCGGAGCTATGCACTTATTAAGCTTTCTTCAAGAAGTTAAACCGACAGCAGTGCTGATCGAAGGTCCTTCGGATGCGACATCTGTCATACCTGACATTGCGAATAGAACTTCTAAGCCGCCGCTCGCCATACTCGCTTTCACTGAGGAGCTGCCGGTTCGCACTGCTTTATGGCCGCTAGCCGTATATTCGCCTGAATATCAAGCGATGCAATGGGCGAAGCAGCATGGAGCGAAGGTCTCATTCATCGATCTGCCGTCTTCTGTAACGATTGCGCTGCAGAATCTCAGAATAAGCGGCAGTGCCGAAGAGGCTAAGAAGACTATTGAAGAGAGTCGTGATGGTGAAGATGTTCAACTCGCGCCATCAATCTATGATACGATCGCAGACATTGCGGGCGAATACGATTATGACATGTACTGGGAGCGAAGCTTCGAGCATAACATGAGCGCGGGCGCTTACCGTGAATCGATCTTAGCTTATTCTGCTCAAATGCGGGAGTTGACCGAAGAGAAAGAGCGGCATGAACAGGTCACTGAATATGCTCATAATGCGGTGCGTGAGGCTTATATGAGAAGACAGATCGCAGATGCGATTGCCGCAGGCCATCAGCCTCATCAGATCGTCGTTGTATGCGGCGCTTATCATGCTGCCGCACTCGCTGATCTCGAGAATGTCATGACCGATCGAGAAATGGAATCTCTGCCATCTTTGGGCACGAAGTTGACTCTCATGCCATACTCGAACTATAAGCTGTCTTCGCTCTCAGGATATGGAGCGGGCAATAACGCTCCCCATTATTATGAGATGATGTGGCAACAAATGCTTCGTGATGCGCTGGCGGATTTGCCGCATCATTATATGGCCGTCGTCGCCAGCACTTTACGAGAGAGCGGCACTTATCGTTCAACAGCAGAAGTGATCGAAGCCGTTCGACTGGCTGAATCGTTAGCATCGCTGCACGGCGGAAGCGCGCCGACGCTGCGGGATCTGCGCGATGCGGCCCAAACGCTGCTCGGTCGAGGAGAATTGACCGTTGTCGCTGAAGCCCTTGCTCGTGCTGATATCGGCACTGCGATCGGGGAACTAGCCGAAGGAGTCAGCCAAACGCCGATACAGGACGATCTGAACAGACAATTTAAGCAGCTGAAGCTGGAGAAATACAAGACTGTAGTAGCGAATGATCTTGCGCTAGATCTGCGCGAGAATCGAAGAGTATCGTCAGAGGAAGCGGCTTTCTTGGATCTTAATCGATCTTTCTTATTTCATCGGTTAAGGCTGTTGGGGGTTGCTTATGCTAGCCTGCGTCCGTCTCAGCAGGATCATGCGACTTGGGCAGAACACTGGATCGTGAAATGGTCGCCTGAAGTGGAGATTCAGGTCGTAGAATCGAATCTTCTCGGAGAGACAATTGAGATTGCAGCCGCTTATGTGCTGCAGCAGAAGCTCGAACGCTGCGGCACGATTGCGGAAGCGTCGCAGTTAGTACGCACCGCCTATGAATGCGGAATGATGCATCAGATGGAAGCTGGACGCAGTACACTGCAGCGGCTTGCTGCAGACAGCCGCGATGTGGTGCAGATCGCCTCAGCGGTTAAGGAACTGTCGAACCTAATCCGTTTCGGCGACATACGGCGAATGGATACATCGCCGCTCCTGCCATTGTTGGAACAACTGTTTCTGCGAGCATGTCTATTCTTGCTGGAGGCAAGTCAATGCAACGATGAAGCTGCTACGGACATGATCACCGCTATGAATATGTTGAATCAGGCAGCCAATGAGCACCATGAGCAAGTGGACGAAGCGCTATGGATTCAGGAGCTGCTGCGACTCTCGGAACGTGATGACCGCAATCCACGTTTATCTGGCGTCGCTTGCGCCATATTGTTGGAACGCAATGCGATAACAGCACAGCAATGCGCGGAAGAGGTCTCCCGCCGCTTGTCGCCAGGTATTTCAGCGGATCTTGGAGCAGGCTGGTTCGAGGGTGTATCAACTCGCAACAGATACGCGCTCCTGTCTAGAATGAGCCTATGGGAGCAGCTGAATGAATATATCACTTCACTGGAGGATGATCAGTTTGTGCGTGCGCTCGTATTTCTACGGCGCGCATTCAGCACCTTTAGTTCGAAGGAGAAGGTGATGGTCGCTGAAATACTTGGCGAATTATGGGGTGTGAATATAGAGCAAGCAGCGGAAATATTAACGAGCGAGCTGAAGGAGGACGAAGTCAAGATGATTGAGGACTTGAACGATTTTGACTTTGACGATATATGACACAGGGGGCAGCTGTTGATTCTCATGTAGTAACTCGCTGGCGACTTATACTCGGACAGTCTGCTGATGAGCAATTAGCGGGATATAGCGGGGAGAAGCAGCTTCAGTTGACGGAAGAAGAGCTCATTATGGATCAAGCGCTTGCAGCTATCTATGATGAAACGGGAGAAGTGTCTGATAGCAGCAATAGTGGCAATGGTTCATCCGGGCAAAGAGGAGCAGGACGTGGGGGCTCCTCTCATCGACTGGTCAAATGGCTGGGCGATGTCCGCCGTTTCTTTCCAGAGGATGTTGTGTCGGTCATTCAGCATGACGCCATGGAACGGAAGGGCTGGAAGCAGCTGCTGTTCGAGCCCGAAGTTCTGGCAACGGTGAAGCCTGATATACAGCTTGTTGGTACCTTGCTGTCTTTGAAAGGCAAGATTCCTGAGAAGACGAAAGATACGGCACGGCAGCTAGTTCAGGCGGTTGTGGATGATTTGACGAAGCGGATTGAAGATGATCTGCGCCGTTCCGTAACTGGCGCTCTAAACCGCAAACAGCATACTCCGCTGCCATCGTTAAGCGGAATCGACTGGAAACGAACGATTCAACGGAATCTGAAGCATTATGATTCAGACCGACGCCAGCTTATTCCGGAGAAGTTCTATTATTTTGATCGAGCTAGACGAAGCAAAGAATGGACAGTTATCGTAGATATCGATCAGAGCGGATCGATGGCAGATTCGATCATATGGGCCTCAATCGTGGGCTCGATCTTCGCGAGTATGCCTTCTTTATCAACACGGGTGGTTGTCTTTGACACAGAGGTTGTTGATCTGACAGAGCAATGCTCTAATGATCCTGTCGATATGCTGTTCGGCATCCAGCTTGGCGGCGGTACGGATATTCATAAGTCTGTGGCCTATTGTGAGCAGTTTATCGATAATCCGAAGAAGACGCTGTTCATCATCGTCTCTGACTTATACGAAGGCGGCAATCGAGCAGGATTAATACGCAGAATGCGCGAGCTGAGGGAAGCTGGCGTGAGGACGATGTGTTTGCTTGCGCTCTCGGATGAAGGCAAGCCCTTCTATGATGAGCAGATGGCAAAGACCTTGTCCCGAGACGGTACTCCATGCTTTGCTTGTACACCTGCACTGCTTCCGCAGCTGGTGGAAGGCGCATTAAAGGGGCATGATCTTGCCGAATTGGCGAAGAAGGTGGGGACCAAGTAATTGATAGCAGGAAGGGGAAGCGGCATGTCTTTATATCCAATAAGAGTGCGGGATGATCAATGGGTAGATCAAGAGGGGCGCCAAGTCATTCTGCATGGCATCAATATGGTGAACAAAGAAAAAACCTGCAACTACCTAGGCGCTTGGGACGATGACGATTTCGAACTTCTAAGACAATGGGGCTTCAACGTTGTTCGGTTAGGCATCATCTGGGACGGTATCGAGCCTGAACCAGGTATGTATGACGAAGCCTATCTGGATGGAGTAGAGAAGCTCGTTCATGCTGCGGAGAAGCACGGCATATGGGTGTTCCTCGATATGCATCAGGATCTGTATGGGGGGGGCTACAGCGACGGAGCGCCGCGATGGGCGACGATAACCGATGACGAACCGCATTTAACAGGCGAGGTGTGGAGTGATTCCTACTTGATCAGTCCTGCGGTTCATCGAGCATTCGATCATTTCTGGAGCAATGCCCCAGCTGCGGATGGCATTGGACTGCAAGATCATTATGCTGCCGCTTGGCGGCATGTTGCGAAGCGATTTGCAGGGCACCCAGCGGTCATTGGCTACGATCTGATGAACGAGCCGTTCATTGGTTCTGAAGTGACGAGAATTCAACCGCTCATGTATATGAAGTATGCGGAAATGGCTGCGGCAGTTAGAGGTATTCCCTATCCCGACATCGAGCGCATGATTGCGGATTTCTTCGATCCGGTCAAACGAATGGATGTGCTGCAGTTCATGAGTGATCCCGACCGCTACGCATCCATTATCGATGTCGTAACGGAGGACTACAGCCGCTTTGAACGCGAGACGCTGTCGGCATTTTTCAGCAAAGTGACGCAAGCGATCCGCCAAGTTGATCCAGACACAGCGGTGTTACTAGAAACGAACTATTTCAGCAATCTCGGCGTGCTAAGCGGCATTGAACCCGCGGTCGGCGAGGACGGGGAGCTGGATATGTACCAAGTATATGCTCCGCACGGTTACGATCTTGTCACCGATACGCCATACTCGGATGAAGCGAATCCCGCTCGGTTGAAGCTGATATTCGAGCGGCACGAGTTGACGCGCAAAAGGCTGAATATGCCGATGATGATTGGAGAGTGGGGAGCATATTATGGCTCAGCAGGAGCGAAGGACACCGCATGTGACGTTAAGGATATATTCGAGCAGCTGCTGTGCGGCGATACGTATTGGAGCTACGAGAATCGGCATATGGATCATTATTCATACTTTCCTGCTATCTGTCGGGCCTACCCGATGGCGGTTACAGGCCAATTGAAGCAGTATCGCCACTGTTCGGATACCGGCTCCTTCACGATGAGTTGGGACGAAGATTCCCGCTTAGAGACAGATGCTCCAACGGTTATTTACGTGCCGAACATCGAGTTGATAGAAAGTGGCGATATCACATTAACGCCAGAAGGAGCCTTGTACACAATGGAACGGATTAATGGCTGCGCAGCAGGCTATGTGATCGTGCCGCCTGCCGGATCGGCTGCTGAAGCGGCTGATAGGTGGATTCGTATTAGTCGCAACAGCAGTGAACTTCATACGGCTGAGTGAGCGAAGTATAATGGAGGAGTTTTCGTGGTTTTTCCCTGTTACAGTGAATAGAATTGACTGATGACTTGCGATAACAGGGAAAAGCCGTCCTTCTATCATTTTGATGCTAGCATCACCTAAGTCTTACTTTTCCAAAGCCTGTTCTAAACGTTTATTCAGCATGATTTGCCATTCATCTGCCAGTTCAGAAACCGTCAGCACATTGCGCAGCCCTTCAATATCGTTGTGCCTCTGATAATAGAGCTGATTGCAGTATAAGATAGATATTTGTTGGGGGTGAGGCTGTATAAGCTCAATCTTGGAATCCTTTCGAACGATACCTTCCTCCAACACTCGGCATAGATACCCTGTGTACCCTGTTTCCGTCATTCTCTTTAGAAGTGTAGGTTTACCCAATCGCTTCGTGATCGTACTGCACGGAACACGGCCTTGTGTTATCTGTACAACAGCCTCACCGAACCTATATATGTCGCCTATATGCACATCCTTCTCCAGCATATTCGACAAGGTCATATTCTCTCCGAACGCTGAAGCGGGCAATGGCTGCCCGAATTCCTGGTCCCATAGGGCATAGTGCTCATAGGGATAGATGCATACTGCGCGATCCGGGCCGCCGTGATATCGCAAATCAGCAACTCCGTCTCCGCGGAAGCCATCCTTCGTTAAGTACGCCTCATCAACTGCTTCTTTGCATATTCCAGTCAAGAGTTGTTTGTCATTGCCGTACTCCATCGATTTAGGCAAGCCAATTGAAAAATGGATGATTGCAGCTTGGTGTTCTCTCATACGATATTCTCGCTTTCTAAGTGGGATGGCATTTCATCTGATTATATATAAATTCTATTATCATACTTTTGTACAATGTCAGCAACAACATAGCCTCTACTAGAAACGGCGGATTACCGAATTATTGTCGTTTATCATCAAAAATCAATTAATTCATGTTTTGAATGGTGCAGTCATAAAACCAACTAACTACCTGACTTCTAATAGGGTTGAGAAACATTAATTATATTTTTGAGTCTAAATAATAAAGGGGAAATATGGATGATGGCAATGAAGCAATTAACTAAGATAGGATTAGTATCTTTAGGATTTGTTTTGACATTTGGTGCTGGAGCTTATGCTGCTACTGCTCCTAAACTCTTTGTAAACAGTAATCTAGTAAAAACCGGTGCGCAACCCAAACTTATTGATGGAAGTGTATACGTTCCAATTCGGACTATTTCTGAAGAATTAGGAATCCCTATAAGCTGGGATAACAAAACAAAAACAGTGTATGTGAATTCCAATCCCAACTTTACACAAGAGGGTGAGAGTTTAAGGTATACAACTTACAGGAATGCAATTTATGGGTTTATTATGGCTTATGATGATAGAAAAAGAGAAGATGCTATGGAATTTGTCGCCGATGATTTTGAAACAGATATTTATCTTGAATTTCCGGCTGGTACTTATAATCTGGGTACCATTGTCGACATTAAAATGGTTGAGCCAGTCGATGGCAAATATACAGTGCAAATTGTACAGCGAGTATCTTCAGAAGATAACTACAAAGTTAAAGTAGAGAAATGGGGTGTGACTTTTGATAAAGACTACAAGATCAAATCTATAAAAGTTATTCCTAATACTACAAAGTACTATGATCGTTACTCCTTGTATCCTAGCGCAACATGGGGAATTTAGGCCACCTAACATGGACAAGCACAGCTCGGATTGATAATCGGAGGAATCTGATGAAAAAAAGAAAATTTCCTTATTATGTGGAACTTCTTGTTTTTCACCTTGCATATCTTGGACTCATTATGGGGACATTGGTTATTTATGATCGACCGGAGTCTGATGAAACGTTTATTGTCCTCATTCGATTTGGAGGACTCCTCATGTTCCTTTTTGGATTCTATTTAGTATCTTTTCTTTACGGTTTGTATTTTCAATTTAAACACAAACTATCAATTACTAAAATGGCTTTATCGACCGGGCTGGTTTTTATTACTACAACAATTGGAATGTGGCCGTTTTGGAGACCCGATCTGTTTTCTAATGATATAAAAACACGTTATCTCTTCTCTCAAACTGCGTTAATAACTTGTTGTTTTCTAATAGGAGGTAGTCTAGTTAAATGTATATACTATTTTAAACAAAGAAAAACTAACTAACCTGAAGTGAGCCCATAAAGTTAGATGAAATTAGTTTCTTATAGTTTTGCTGGGCATAAATTCAGTACTGAGTACTATGTTGGTAATGCTCAAAAATTAATGGATTAATTGAGGAAAGAGGACGAGAGCTGTTGCCTCGTCCTTGTTTTTGTAGTTGGAGAACCGGTTAGAATTGGTATTTGCAGAGATTAGGTACTCTAAAGCAGCTCCAACTGTCTAAGCGAATTCGAGGGATGAGGAGGAGAACGTTATGAATAAACGACATATCAGCATATTGGGAGCGACTATTGCGGTTGTTATTATTGGGGCTTTTTTCGCAGTAGATAAGGCATTTAATTTGGAGAAAGTTGTTCCACAAACTACGGATGATTCAAATAGTAAGGTGGATTTAATTCAGGATTCGTTTGATACAAAGGATCAAACGATTGGGGAACTTCCTTCGACACTTACTTATGATCGGCTCGTTGAAGCTGATGATGAATGGAATTCACATCCGAAAGGACCTGTTGCTGAGGAGGGATTCAAATGGTTTGCTGAGAAGGAATTCCCGAATCCCCCAAAGACGGTTACAGATCTTTTAGCTAGTATGGCCGGCATGTATCGAGGTGAGGAACCATTCACGCACTCTAGGGCAATCGCGTTAGAATACTATTCTATGCAAGAACCATTTGTTTCAGAGCTCGCGTTAATTGGTCCTTTCCCAACTCCAATGATTGATGATTCTTCAAATCAAGATGTCCGTATCCATTCCATCAACGAATCCTATAAGGAATTTAAACAATATGTTGATAAGGTAGATGAAATAAAAACTGAGTCAGTAGATGAATTACGAAACTACCAACTTGACACTTCAAAAATCGAAATTGTTGGAGTCGAAGTGGAATTATTAGAAGCAGTAATGAAAGAAATATCAGAATCAGATGAAAAAAATTTAGAGAAGCTAATACACCCTGAGGCTGTAACTGGTGCATTGAGTTTTTTTAATATGACTAGAAAAAATAAATCTGTTACTAAGCTTGAGCTTGATAATTCTAGAGTAGATGCGATCAAAGAGGAATTTGGATTGGAGAAAGAAAAGGTACAAATGGTGAAGGTACATATGCTTCAACTAGATGGTACCCCAACAGATCTCAATCTAATATACGTCTACTCGAATGATGAATGGTTATTGTTCAGAATTGATTAAAATGACATTGTAGATCTTCGGATCCTGATGAATCTTCCGGATAAGGCTTCGGTCAGGTTCAGCGTCGGTATTCATGGAACTTTGTCTTACTATATAGTGATTACTTAGGGGTACTGTCACATGAAGAAATGGATTGTAATGCTCTCGATTGCGATTTTATGTCTACTGCTCAAGTCTTATACGTTGCAGATTTAAGCCGTTTAAAATAGCATTTTTTCTGGGGGAGTGTTTACTTGAAACGAGCGCTTGGATTACTTATTTTTTTATTTCTTTTAACAGGTTGTGCCGAAAACACTACTGAATACACCAAGAAAATTGAAAAACTGGAGAAAGAAAACCAAGAATTGAAAAAACATAATAACGAATTGACCCTTATGAATACTGAATTAGAAGAAGAGAATAAACGATTAGAAGTAGCAAGAACTCAGCTACAAATATTTGATCGCACATCAAGAAAAATTATGAGGTACATAGCGAATGGTGATTTTGATAAGCTAAGGGAATTTAAAGCTGAATTTGAGTTAAACGAAATCAAAGATGAAATATTATTTACCAAGATAGATAATAATATGTCTTTTCCTACTAAAATATTTGATGCGCCTATGTATATAGCCAATATTGTTACTACCGAAGCAGGGACAAATATCGGATATTTTATTAGCCATGACCCTAATGAAGGTGACTTACTCGTTTACTTTAAATATGATAAAGACATGAATTTCGAATATATAGCATCAGGTCATTAATAACAGAAGAATAGCAATCATAACGTATGAAATGAATTGTTAGCCCGCCAAAAGTAAGGCGTGCACTATGAGATCGTGGTGCCTAAGCACACGATTCTGATAGAGAATCCAGTAGTCGTCGTAGATCGATACGTCGATAAGTATGAAACGTGTGAAGCAGCAGCCGCCTTCGTAGAATTCTTGCGCAGTGAGCCGGCGCAGAAGCTGTGGCATGAGTCAGGATTCCGCCCTGTTATTCCGCTGCCTGGAATCGAGACGGAAGCGGCAGACGAAGGTGTGTTTATGATCGAGGATATGGGTGGCTGGAAGCATGTCCGCGAACTGCCGTACAGTAAGCGCGGGATCTGGTATCAAGTATTAGCGAGACTATAGCAGAATGGATGATACGCCGCGTGTCCTTGAGATGAGGGCATGCGATGTTTTTTTATTTTGCTGAGTATGTGTCTTGGTTGCTGATCATTATTTCGTAGACTCAGTATTGGTGAGCCTTTGAGTACTATCCCATATCCTCAGAATGGTGTGAGCACCTGAGAAGTTGGGAAGCGACAAACCTAACGAAATATGTATATCGGGGTTTGCAATCACTCTTGGCCGAAGAAACCGGTGGCGCGGTGATCCGCACCGTCCATGTCGGCGTGTCCAATTTTGTGAGCGCCGACTACATCCAATCCTCTTTGTTCGATATGGAAGAAGATGAGAAGCTAACCCATCTCGCCTCAGCCGTTGACCGCATTCAAAATCGCATCGGGCCGGCCGCCGAACTTGTATTTCACTTTTCACAATTGTAGGTATTGCGCAACTCTAAAGTTAACCTCTAGCTGATCTCCTTCACTTCGACCACCCTTGAAAAAACTTTTGGGTTTGACCGTCATATTTTGCAGTTATGCTACGTCTGTCAAATGGAGACATCGCCAAGCCGACCGGCGCAACCAATTGGTATTATTTTCGTCTATAAGGAGGGGCTAATGTAAGGAGGTATTTATTGTAATGAGATTATTTATCATAATGTTGTTGGCGATTAGCTTACTTGTGGGTTGTACTTTAAATTCCAGTTCTACTCCATCTCCTGCTATTACCAACAATCCTACTCCATCGTCTTCGGCAAAAGAAGAACCAGCGGCCCAGGGTCAATCAGGCGAAAACTCAAACAAGCAAGTTGCATCAACAGACTTTGTAAATTACGACGAGTTGTCCGAACTGGCCCGTCGAATTAGTCACTATACGGGTGTCGATTATTCGGAGGATCAGCTTGACAACATGAAAAAGGAAGATTGGCGAAAAAACTGGGAGAAGGCTGTTCGAGATTTTGCAGAAGAAAAGCTCCTGATTGACGTTACTTTTATGTTCTCATTACCTGGCACGTATAATCCAAGAAGCGTAGTCGTCGGAAGTACAGAAGGTACAATATACCGCGTCGATTTTGTCAAAAGATATAACTACGGCGGAATTTGGACGGCTACACATTATGGAACGGTTAGTGATTCCGACATCGAGACGGATGACCAACCCATCAAATATTGCACCATTACTTTAGATAAAGCAGACCCAAAAGTAAAAGAATGGGCGCAGACCTATCTGGATAACAAGCATGGAGCTGAAGAAGTTTTTGTTTCTGGCAATGCAAATATGAATGAAGACAAAACCTATATTTTACTTGTTGCTGAACCGGAGGCATCTATTGAGCTATTGAACATCCAGGCTTCCAATCAAAAGATTGTTATAAATTATGCGGACAGTTTCCCTGATGTACAAATGTATGGACGCGAGCCTTATGTTTTACTTGAATTTGAAGCCCCTGCATTGGATATTTTTATAAGGAAGTATTCCTCGGTCCGAATAAAAGACGTTCGGCCATATATGTAGTCATCATAAGCGTCACACAAGCTCGAACTAGCCCATAACCTATCCCATCACACGACAAGCGATATTACCACTTTTTATCATTAGGTAATCTGATTCCTTGACTGCTGGATTCCGTTCACTCATACCTGTTCTGGAGGCAATCAGTAAGTTCATATGTGCAGCTAAATTCTTTGTATTACTACTTGCATTTACTCTTACAAACGTTTCTATATCGTTAGCTGAAACATTGTCACTTGATAGGGACAAGTATCAATTATCAAATTGCATTAAATATGAAGCATATCGAAAAGAGACAAACCTCCACTGCGGAGAACAGTATCTAGATCCAAAAAGACGACTATGGATTGAATTCTTCGTCATTTTCCGTATATAATAGAGCGATTACAAGTCTATAGAAAAAGGTGTCATGAATGAGCATATTAAATGTAGAAAATCTTAGCCACGGCTTCGGAGATCGTGCCATATTCAAGGATGTATCCTTTCGCCTCTTAAAGGGCGAACACATTGGATTAATCGGCGCGAACGGCGAAGGCAAGTCCACGTTTATGAATATTATTACAGGTAAGCTGCAGCCCGATGAAGGCAAGGTGGAATGGTCGAAGCGGGTACGGGTTGGTTACTTGGATCAGCATGCAGTACTCACTAAAGGAATGACGATTCAGGATGTGTTGAGAAGCGCATTTCAATATTTATTTGATTTAGAGCAAGAGATGAACGACATGTACGCGAAGATGGGGGATGTCTCGCCAGAGGAGTTGGAGAAGCTTCTGGAGGAAGTCGGGACGATTCAGGATACGCTGACGAACCAAGACTTCTACATGATCGACGCTAAGGTGCAGGAAACGGCGCGAGGTCTCGGGATCACCGATATCGGACTAGATCGTGATGTTCACGATCTGAGCGGTGGTCAGCGTACTAAGATTCTGTTAGCTAAGCTTCTGTTGGAGAAGCCGGACATCCTGCTGCTTGACGAGCCGACGAACTATTTGGACGAACAGCATATCGAGTGGCTCAAGCGCTATCTCCTGGAATATGAGAATGCATTTATCTTGATCTCTCACGATATTCCGTTCTTGAACAGTGTCATCAACCTCATTTATCATATGGAAAATCAATTGCTGTCCCGCTATGTCGGTGATTATGATCAATTCCAACAAGTATATGAAATGAAGAAGCAGCAGCTTGAATCCGCATTTAAGCGCCAGCAGCAAGAAATTGCTGAGCTGAAAGACTTCGTACAGCGCAACAAGGCGAGTGTAGCGACTCGCAATATGGCGATGTCGAGACAGAAGAAGCTCGATAAAATGGATGTGATCGAGCTCGCGAAGGAGAAGCCGAAGCCGCAGTTTAACTTCAAGGATGCGAAGGCGTCCGGCAAGCTCGTTTTTGAAGCGAAGCAGCTGGTTATCGGCTACGATCATCCGTTGTCTCGTCCGCTCGATCTGCTGATGGAGCGCGGACAGAAGATCGCGCTTGTCGGTGCGAACGGGATTGGTAAGACGACATTGCTGCGCAGCATTCTGGGCGAAATCCCTTCATTGTCGGGTTCAGTAGAACTCGGGTACAACCTAGATATCGGTTACTTCGAGCAGGAAATGAAGGACGGAAACTATAAGACGTGTATCGAAGAGATATGGGAGACGTTCCCTCACTTCACGCAATTCGAGGTGCGCGCGGCGCTTGCGAAGTGTGGTCTGACGACCAAGCATATTGAGAGCAAGATCGCGGTATTGAGCGGGGGCGAGAAGGCTAAGGTGCGTCTGTGCAAGCTAATCAACCGTGAAACGAATCTGCTCGTATTGGACGAACCGACGAACCACTTGGACGTAGACGCGAAGGATGAGCTTAAGCGCGCATTGAAAGCATTTAAAGGCAGCATTCTGCTCATCTCCCACGAACCAGAGTTCTATCGTGACGTCGTTACAGACATTTGGAACTGTGAGGATTGGACAACTAAAGTTCTATAATATTCAGTTTAAGTTAAAGAGACTATCCCTTAGGCGCAATTCGCGGCTTAATGGGCTAGTCTCTTTTTGCAAGGAGAAGCAAGATGCCTTATATTAGTGACATAGATAAAGGCGAGCTTGGTATGACAAGTAGATCAATTATAAGGGTGGTAAAGGTGATGACAACATATATCGCATTGCTGCGCGGCATTAATGTAGGCGGTAAAAACATGATCAAGATGTCGGAATTGAAGCAGATGTGTGATTCGATCGGATTGAGCCAAGTGCGAACCTATATTCAGAGCGGCAACGTACTTTTTAAGTCGGACCTAGATGAAGTACCTGTACGTAAGCTCATGGAAAATGAGATTGAACGAGTATTCGGATTCCCGATATCAGTTGTGATCAGAACCGCGGAGGAATTAAAGAGGGTGGCAGATAGCTGTCCATTTTCAGAGAAGGAAATAGAAGAAGCCGCAGCCTCATCCGAAGGCGAGAGCTTGTATGCGGCGTTCTTGCTTGATCAACCTTCGCTAGAAAGCATGGATCGGCTGAAGAACAGCAATAATGAAAACGATGAATATCGTATTGTGGGACGTGATGTGTATCTCTTATTTCGCAGCAGCATACGCAACTCAAAGCTGGCTAACAATCTGAACAAGTTGGATGTCCCGGCGACAACACGTAATTTTAAGACGATTAACAAGCTGATCGCTCTGGCAAATGATATGGAATAGTAAACCCGGTCATCGGAGTGATTAATTGAATAGTAAATGTTAACTCAGAAGTAGAATGAATCCAAAGCTGTGCAAGCCAATATTTCGAGATAAGGGAAGGAACCTCATTTCTCACTGGCAGTATAGCAATGACCGTTGATGATGCATCTTTCAATTATGGATAGCTCGAATCGGACAATCACTCAGAAGTATGTAGCGGATATGCTTGCTGACAAGATCACGGTCCAAGATGGACTCCAAGATATGGAGTTTGAATTGCAGGCTACTCTTGATGATTTTTCTAAAAAGTAGCCTCAACATTTCATAATCAGATACGATGCAATAAGAACTGCTTCCAAGATTATCGCATCTGGAGCAGAGAATAGTGAGGGAAACGAATATGACGAAAAGACTATATTATGATTCAGCATATTTGACCGAATTGGAAACGGAGATCATAGAAACCGTTGTCAGAGAAGACGGCATATATGTCATCTTGAAAGAGACAGCATTCTATCCTCATGGAGGTGGACAGCCTTGTGATAAAGGATATATTCAAGAAATTCCAGTAATCGATGTCATCACTGAATCTGATCTCATCTTACATAAGCTTGAAAGTCTGCCCGAAGAGAGAAGAGTAACCTGTAGAATTGACTGGGCGCGCAGATTCGACCATATGCAGCAGCATAGCGGACAGCATCTGCTATCAGCGGTATGCCTTGACATGTATCAGGCGAAGACACTTAGCTTTCATCTCGGAATGGATTACTGCACGATAGATGTGGAAGCGTCTGAGCTTACCTCTAGTCAACTGGAAGCGATAGAGCATGAAGTCAACCAGCAAATATATCAGAACCACTGCATCATAAGTTATATGGTGACGGAACAAGAGGCTAATCAGTTAGAACTGGTCAAACAGACGAGCTTGACAGACAATATCCGAATTGTAGAGATCAAGGACATCGAACATAACGCTTGCGGTGGAACGCATGTCTCTTCAACGGGGGCGATCGGCATGATCAAGCTGCTCAAGTCGGAGAAGCATAAGGGAAACATGCGAATTTATTTCAAATGCGGATATCGTGCCTTGGAGGAATTTTGTGAACATCAAACAATCGTAGGAGCGCTATCGGTTAAGTTCAAATCGAGCAAAGAAGAAATCCTTGATCGAATGGATAAGTGGGAGAAAGAGCATAAGCAGCTCCAAGAAGAGATGGCAGCTCTGAAAGACAAATATGATGATTATGCCGCACGTGAGCTGTTAGCTAATAAAGACGGGGCGATCATTGCAACTGTATTCCATGATAAGTCACTGAAAGATCTTCAGAATCTAGCTGGGAAAATAAACTCTCAATGCGATGCTCCAGTGTTGCTATTGACTACTCTGGAGAATAAAGTGCTCTTATCTCAGCGCAATAATTCCGGTTTTTCTTGTGGTGCATTCATGAAAGCGCACCAAGTTCATTACAATGGAAAGGGCGGCGGCAGCGATATACTTGCTCAGGCTGCATTTGCCAATGAAGAGGATGCCTTCGCATTTTATGAATTTGCTGTTCGTACGTTGCAAGAGCAATTTTTGTAAGTAATTAACGAGATTAATTAGAATTAAATAAATAGTCATAACAGCAGCTGTTTAATAGGAAGTAAGAAAAAAGGCGAATTTCACGAGATATGTGAAATTCGCCTTTAATGTATGTACATGATCATCGGGCACTGCGTCCTGTTAACAGCAGCATGAGGAAAGAAATCAAGATAATCGTCAACGTCCACGCCCATGCCATAATGGTATTGCCGGAATCGACCGCGACATAGATGGCTGTTGGGAGTGTCTGTGTCTTGCCTGGGATGTTGCCGGCAACCATCAAGGTCGCACCGAATTCCCCAAGGGAGCGGGCGAAGCCGAGTATATACGCCGTCATAAACGATCGCCATGTTAATGGCAGCACTACATAATAGAATAGCTGCCGTTCATTAGCCCCAATAGCACGGCCTGCTGCGAGTAAGTCTTGGTCGATCGCTCCGAATCCAGCCTTCATCGTTTGATACACTAATGGAAAGGCGACGACAACCGCGGCAATAACGGCACTCCACCACGTGAAGATGAGCGGCGCTGCAAACAACCATTCCAGAAATCGTCCGAAAGCACTGTTTCGGCCCAATAAGACGAGCAGCAGGAATCCGATGACCGTCGGTGGCAGTACGATCGGCAGCATAAACAGCGTTTCGATCCATACTTTCCCCTTGAATTGCCGCTTGGACATCCACCATGCGGCAGCAACGCCGAGCAGCATAGCTAGCACACTGGATAATAGCGCGACCTGCACAGAAAGACGGATTGGAGACCAGAATTGCTGCCAGTCTATAACGCCTATATTCATGTATTCGGCATAGCGGAGAACCCGTACTTCATGAAAATGTTCATCGCTTCTTCTGATCGCAGAAAGCTGTACAGTTCCTCTACTTCCTTAGAATGCTTCGTGGCCTTTACGATTCCAACTGGGTAAACAATAGGGGAGTACGCTGCTGCATCTACCGTTAACGCTATTTCCGCCTTGTTAGAGGCTAATGCATCCGTCTTATATACGAACCCCGCTTCGACGTTCCCCGTTTCGACGTATTGGAGCACTTGTCGAACGTCCTTGGCTTGAACCATCTTCGGCTGCAAGCTGTCCCATAGCTTGTCCGTCGACAAGGCCTCCTTCGCATAGGCGCCTGCAGGAACGCTCTCCGGTATGCCGATCGCGATCTTATGTACGGGGTCTAAAGCTAGATCTGACAGATCACGAATGCCTACAGGGGAGCCAGCCGGCTTAACCACAACTAACTCATTAGAGAGTAAGTTACTCTGCTGTGCTGCTTCCACAAGACCTTTATCTACGAGCGCCTGCATATGACTTGGGGCTGCGGAGATAAAGAGATCTACAGGTGCTCCCTGTTCAATCTGCTGCTGCAGCGCACCTGAACCGCCATAATTAAAGTTAAGTATGATATCTTGGTTGTTCGTTTCATAGACTTCCTTTATTTCCTGCAAGGCGTCCTTCAAGCTAGCAGCGGCTGAAACTAGCAGTTCTACTTGCTCTTGATCAGCTGCCGTAGAAGAGTTGACCGCTGGTATCTCATTACCTAGACTTTGCTTAGAACCGCATCCTGCAACTAGTAGTGCAAGCATTAGAACTAACAAAAGCACCACAGAATGACGTTTGGCATGTATCTTCATATTGTTTCTCCTTTCTCGTACCTCGTCAGCACGGACATTCCTTATCTTAGCATTTTTCATGCTGCCAATAGAACATATAATCATTCAATTCACGAATAAGTTCACAAAACTACCTCTTATCATGTGAGTGGAATCACATATCAAGCGTGATGCAAATCATAAGATTATAGTATATTTAAAATTCAATCTATTGGAGGAATATTCATGAGCAAGATTACATTGCAAACACCAGTGGCAGACATCGTAACGATCATCCCGCGAGCAGCGGACTTGTTTCGTCAATTAAGAATAGATTATTGCTGCGGCGGGAAAGAGAGTCTAGAGCTCGCTGCGATTGAACGGAAGCTCGATCCTAAGCAGGTGCTGGAGGAAGTAGAGAAGATTGAACGCCAGCAAGCGGAATATGAATCAAGCCGTCCGCAATCTCAAGATGAAGCAGAGCTTATCCGATATATTCAGCAGAAGCACCATGCATTTCTTCGCGATGAGCTGCCGCAATTAACCCCTTATATCACCAAAGTAGCTCGTGTACATGGAGATCATTATCCACATCTGCTGCGTGTACAGGAGCTGTTTACAGCTCTGAAGCAGGAATTGCTGGAGCATACGGAGGAAGAAGATAAAGTCGTATTTCCGCTGCTGCTTCAATATGTAAACAATCCGGAGCAAGCAACTAGAGATCAGTTGATGCCGTATCTACTTAACTTAGAAGAAGATCATGACGGTGCCGGCAATCTGCTGAAGGAGCTTCGCGACATTACCCATGATTATGAACCGCCTGCTGACGCCTGCGGTACGTACCGACTCGTATATCAACGGTTGTCTCTTCTAGAGCAAGACACGTTTGAACATATTCATCTTGAGAACCATGTGCTGTTCAAACAGGTAAGGTCGATTCTAACGAACTGCTGTACGAATTAGTTGCTCGCTCGTGGTCGGATACGGTATGATGCAGTTGCAGGAAGGATGGGGAGAGATGGAAATTCAACCTATGCTCGATCAATTGCAGCGCCCAATTCGCGATCTGCGCATATCGGTAACTGATAGATGTAATTTTCGGTGTACGTACTGCATGCCGAAGGAAATATTCGGAGATGACTATCGTTTTCTGCCGAAGGCGGAGCTGCTTACATTTGCTGAAATAAGTCGCATGGCCCAATTGTTTGCATCTCTTGGAGTAAAGAAGCTTCGTTTAACTGGTGGAGAACCGTTATTGCGCCGCGATCTGTCTCAGTTAGTTCGTATGCTTGTGGGCATAGAAGGAATCGAGGATATCGGATTAACGACCAACGGCCTCCTGTTGAAGCAGCAGGCACAGGAGCTTTATGACGCGGGCTTGCGTAGATTGAATATAAGTCTGGATGCGCTGGATCCCGAACTGTTCGCGAGGATGAATGGTCGCGGCGTAACACCTGATGTCATACTGGCTAATATTGAATTGGCGAAATCTATCGGATTCAAGATTAAGATAAACACCGTTATTCAGAAGGGTGTAAATGAAAAAGACATAGTACCGCTGGCAGCTTATTTTAAGGAACATGGGATAATGGTACGCTTTATCGAATTCATGGACGTTGGCAATGATAACGGCTGGAGCTATGATAAGGTCGTTACTAAACGTGAGATCTATGATATTCTGTGCTCTAAGTACGAATTAGTACCGATGGATCAGCACTATTACGGCGAAGTAGCTAAGCGCTATCGCTATGCAGGGAGTGAGTCTGAGGTAGGCTTCATCACTTCTGTTTCCGAATCGTTCTGCTCCTCATGCACTCGTGCACGCCTGTCCTCAGACGGCAGCCTATATACGTGCTTATTTGCCTCCAAAGGGTTCGACCTTCGTCGCATGCTGCGCAGCGGCGTGACTGACGACGAGCTTCGAGAGACGATAAGCAGCGTATGGGAGCATCGTTCCGATCGTTACTCAGATGAGCGAACAGAGCAAAGAGCACTCCACCTCCAAAAAATAAATATGTCGTACATTGGAGGGTAATTATTAATGTTAAATGGTTGTTCACATTCAGCAGGCAGGACATTCTAGTTCGCATGAGTACATGTGGTATAATAGCCCTGAGAATGAGCGTCATAACATTACCATGTTGGGGGCAGTCACAGTGAACACGATTGTAGTTATTGGCGGCGGGATAACCGGTCTGTCGACCATGTATTATTTGCAGAAGGCCCTGAAGGGGAAATCGATAGACGCAAGATTCGTACTGATTGAAGCGAGTGAAGAACTAGGCGGTAAGATTCGAACAGTTCAACAGAAGGACTTCATCATCGAGACAGGTGCAGATTCCATCGTTGCGCGCAAAGCGAATATGGCGCCATTCCTTGAAGAATTAAAGCTGACAGAGAAGATCGTATATAATGCGACTGGCATCTCTTACATTTATACAGATGGACAATTAAAGAAGATTCCGGAAGATGCGGTGTTTGGAATTCCGACAAGCATAGAGTCGTTATTGTCGAGCGACATTGTCTCGGATGCAGGAAAGGCAGAGGCATTAAAGGATCTCAGCACGACGAATGAATCCTTCACATCGCAGGACTCTCTCGGCTTATTCTTGGAGCATTTTCTAGGTCATGAGCTTGTTCAGAAACAGATAGCACCTGTCATATCCGGAGTTTATTCAGGGGAACTGAACGATCTGACGATCGCTTCTACATTCCCTTATCTATTGGAATATAAGAACCAGTATGGAAGCATCATTCGAGGATTATCGGAGAACAAAGAGAAGTTCTTAGGAAACGGAAGCAAGAAATTCATCTCCTTTGAGCATGGAGTAAATGCACTGATCGATACATTGGAGGAACGTTTAACTGATGTGGAGATATGGAAGGGAATCAAAGCCGTTTCCATCGAGAAAGATCAGGATAAATACTGCGTGAAGCTGAGTGATAATCGCGAGATTGAAGCAAATATGGTCGTGTTAAGCACTTTGCATTCGGCCGCACAGTCCATGCTTAATTCAGAGGAGTTGGATAAGGACTTCAACGAGTTGAACAATCGATCGATGATCAGTGTGTATGTGGGCTTCGATATCCCTAATCAAGAGCTGCCGATGGAAGGAACCGGATTCATCGTAGGCAAGGACAATGAGCTGACGTGCAATGCCTGCACTTGGACAAGCCGGAAATGGGCGCATACCTCCAAGAACCAGCGGCTGCTGATCAGACTGTTCTATAAGAGCTCCAACCCGCACTACTCCACATTAATTGAGCTATCGGAAGATCAGTTGAAGGAAGTCGCATTGCGGGATGCCAAGCTGAGTCTCGGTATTACAGGAGATCCAGTGACTTGCGAGATAACCAAGTGGCATGACAGCATGCCGAATTATCATCTGAAGCATCCGGGCATTGTGCGATCACTGGAAAGAAAGATGGAGCTGTATTATCCAGGCGTCTTTTTAGCAGGATGCTCGTATTATGGTGTCGGGATCGCTGACTGTATCGCAAACGGCGAGCAAACCGCGGAGCGTATTGCAAAACGGTTATTATCATAAGGCTTTAAAGCTAAAAATGAAGTATATGAACAGGCGCTCTGCTATATAGTGGAGCGCTCTTTTATTTTCCAGACCCTGTAAAATTCGAATGAAGGACACTTTTAAAGCTCTTGAATATCCTTGTTTCATTTTGGAGACGGTATAAAGAAAAGAAATTACCTATTCGTAGTTAAGGATATTGATGGAGGTTCACCATGGAGCATACTGACGAACGACTATTGATAGCTGCATTAGGCGGAGTAAATGAGATTGGTAAAAATATGTACGTTATAAGGTATGGTGATGATATTGTCGTAATCGATTGCGGTTCGAAGTTCCCAGATGAAAGTCTGCTTGGGATAGACCTTATTATTCCTGATATTAGCTATTTAATATCGAATAAAGATAAGGTTCGAGGATTAGTGGTTACACATGGACATGAAGATCATATCGGCGGCATCCCTTACATCTTAAAGCAGCTTCAAATTCCGATCTATGCTTCACGCTTAACGTTAGGTCTGATTGAGATCAAGTTAAGAGAACATGGCATCCTTCATGAAACGAATATGCAGCGCATCGATGCCGATTCAACTATTGAGCTAGGGACTATCACGTGTTCCTTTTTTCATACGAATCATAGTATTCCAGACTGCCTCGGCATCGTATTTGATACGCCTGAGGGAACAGTCGTACATACGGGTGATTTTAAATTTGACTTATCACCTGCTAATAAGCAATATCCTGATCTTCACAGAATGGCGGATATCGGCAAGAAAGGTGTTCTTATTCTCCTGTCAGAAAGCACGAACGCTGAACGCCCTGGCTTTACACCTTCAGAAAGTCTCGTTGGAGATCATATTAAAGAGGCATTTAATCGAGCAGAAAGAAGAGTATTCGTATCGACATTTGCATCCAATGTCAACCGACTCCAGCAAGTTATTGACGCCGCTTTTCATACGAACCGCAAGCTGTTCCTTCTGGGTCGAAGTATGGTTAACGTTGTGTCAGTTGCGCAAGAGTTAGGGTATTTAACGATTCCTTCCGGTATGCTTGTCGATGCGGAGACGGCAGCTAATCTTCCGCTGGATCAGATCGCAGTCCTTTGTACAGGCAGTCAAGGTGAACCGATGGCAGCGTTAGCCCGATTATCCAACTCAGCACATAGACATATGAAGATAGAAGCAGGAGATCTGGTCATAATAGCAGCCAGTCCTATTCCAGGTAATGAACGGAATGTTGCTCGTATCATTGATAATCTGTACACTCTTGGGGCTCAGGTAATTTATGGTTCACACAATCAATTTCATGTATCAGGTCATGGCAGTCAAGAGGAGTTAAAATTAATGCTCACCTTGATGAAACCAGAGTACTTTGTTCCGATTCATGGGGAATTCCGTATGCTGCATCAACATCGTATACTTGCGGAAGCAGTAGGGGTAAACAGTGATAATATCTTCATCCTCTCAAACGGCGATGTGGTGGAGTCAGTCAAGGGGATTGTTCGTCAAGATGGGCGCATCACGGCAGGACAAATACTTGTAGATGGCCTGGGAATCGGGGATATTGGCAATATCGTGCTTCGCGATCGTCGTCAATTGTCCGCTGACGGTATCATCATTGTTGTGATTACGCTCAGCAAAGCAGAAGGTAAGCTTATGTCTGATCCTGATACCATATCCAGGGGGTTCGTATATGTACGTGACTCTGAAGAGCTTATCGAAGATATAAACCAGCTCGTGGCGGCGACCGTTGAGAAGTTGCTGGAGGATCGAATTCATCAATGGAACGTGATGAAGAAGACGCTAAAAGATACTTTAGGTCAATTTTTATACAATCGAACACAAAGGCGGCCGATTATTCTTCCCATCATCATCGAAGTGTAAGAAATGATTGAAGGATAGTGGGTTATAGGATGCCTAGCATAGGACAGTCCAAAGCGGCTGTCCTTTTCATTTGTGATCAATATATTAATAAAGTGTTAAATTATCTAATACATAATTAATACGACATAAACATGTTTTGTAACATCTTAGAATTATATTAAGGATATAAACGATGATGAGATAATACCATAGTTATTACCAGTAAAACTGAATATAGAACTTGTTGTATATTTAGATAAACAGAACTCAATTTATTTACTGCAGGTGAGGAACAATCATCCCTAGAGATTTAATTCTTAGCTTTGGTTTGTTGACGTTTTTTACATTTTTCTTCGAGCATTATTTGATGGAAGTCAATGTGAATTTGGAAGATAGAACACGATACACATGGAAGGTGGGGCTCTATCAAGGATTTGTAGGCGTCATTTTATTTTCCTGTGGTCACCCTTACAATTATCATGGAATAGCGGATTTGAGCGAGATCACCATTCTGATCTCTTCTTACGTTGGGGGACCGTTCTCTGCAGTGATAACGACGGTAATGAATCTTTTATTTCGATTAGCCTTCGAGTCATCAACCGAGATAATGATATCGGTAACAGTCGTTATATCACTCAACCTTATTATAAGTATTATCTCTGTTCGTTTTATTAAACACTACTGGATGCAGTGGGTAGTATCCGTTACTTGCTCTAACCTCGTTTTTTTATTATCTTATTTAATTCTAGATTATTATCCGTTTGAAACTGTTGTGCTGCAGTTTATTATCGCTTATCAGGCATCAGGCCTATTTATAGCGGCGAAGCTGTATTACATGAGTAAGACTCAAAAGCTAAAGCAGAAATTTGATGTCCTGCAGAGCGATTTATTAGAAATTCTTCATCTTCAACCCGGATTTATATACAAATTAACGAAGGAACAAGGAAAGATTGTATATAAAATTGCTGGCGGCACACTTTTAAACGAGATAGGGATTTCATATGAAGATATCGTTGGAAAGTCCATTGATGAATTAACCGTATTTTCGAGTGAGTTGAATGATTTCATGCAATCTCAAAAAGAGAGAGCTTGGCGTGGTGAGTATGTATCGTTTGAATTAAACTTTGCGGAGCATACGCTGTTGGCCACCTTAAAGCCAATATTCAGCGAAAATAGGGTTAGTTCCGTCATTGGTACAGTGACAGACATTACCGAACGCAAGCGATCAGAAAGGCAGCTCGTAGAAAGCGAAGAATTATATCGCACTCTCGTTGATAGCTCGCAAGATTTTATCATTCGAACGGATGTAGTAGGGCGCATTACGGCAGTAAATAAGAAAGTATTAGAGGTCACTTCTAAGCAGTCGGAATTCCTAATAGGAGAGCACATAACTACACTATTTCCTCCTGGGAAACATATTGAGACGTGGTTGTATCATTTTAACCAAGTCGTTTCTGGCAGGACAATGGAGAGTTTTGAATACAATATCAAGTGTGATAACCAAGAATGTGACTTTTACGTCACGCTGTCACCATTTTATGACATGAATCAAATCGTCGTCGGAGTTATGTGCACTGCACATGATATTAAGAATCTAAAGAAGAGTAGAGCAGCTGTTGAGGCTAATAAAGCCAAGAGTGTGTTCGTCGCTCGCATGAGTCATGAGATTCGTACACCGTTAAGTGCAATTATTGGGTTGTCGGAGTTGTTGATGAGGCAGGAGATGTCACCTGTGCAGAAAGATTATTTGGACAAGATTCTCTCCTCTTCCCATGTATTGCTTGGGATCATCAATGATGTTCTTGATATCTCAAAGATTGAAGCGGGTAAAATTGAACTTCAGAAAGCTCAATTTAACATTCATCATCTGATGCAGGAATTATCTGATATCCTAACTGTGCTCGTAGGAGATAAACAGCTCAAATTTATCATCGACACATCAGCAGATATTCCGGAGACACTCTATGGCGATTCCATGCGAATCGGGCAAATTCTCATCAATATGATTAATAATGCCATTAAATTTACGGATTGTGGACATATCTATGTCAAAGTGGAATTGGTAAGTGTTGAGGATCATCTCTTTCATATTGAATTTTCAGTGGAAGATACGGGAATCGGAATTACAAGCGAACAAATGAGTCAACTGTTCGAACCATTCACTCAAGTGGGATATGATTCAAAGAATAAATACAGTGGAACTGGATTGGGCTTATCGATCTGTAAATACTTTGTTGAGTTGATGGGAGGAACTATTCATGTAAGCAGTCGGCCGGGGCATGGAAGCAAGTTTTCATTTATACTTCCATTCGATCAAGTATCACTTCATGACCAGATGAGTTGGGAGGATCGAATCGAATATTCACAAATGAACATACTCGTAATCGAGAGTAATGAGGCAGTGAGAAGCGGAATATGTTCCATGTTGGAATCTATGAATTTTCGAGTGACTACGTGTGAACATGACAAGAATCTCGATTTATCTAGTATGAATGTTGAAGTGATATTGACAGATATAAGTATGGATGACAAGTATAGTCTCGATGATTGGCTGCTGTTAAAGCGACGGACTACTGCTTTAGTTCATCATGTTGCGATTTTGACTGCTAAGGTTCATGAAGAAATCAGGAAACTTCCAGATGATTTACAGCCGGATGCCATTATTCTGATGCCCATTAGCCGTATCGGTCTGATGCGTACGATGAGGTCCTTGGTGTGGAATGAAGTCAAACAGCCTGCGATGCTTCAGATAACACAAGTCAATGCCCTGCACGATCGCCACATGAATATACTGCTTGCTGAAGATAATGAAATTTGTCAGCTTGTAATAACCGAAATGTTGAGAGCTTATGGTTTTCAAGTAACCGTTGCGAATCATGGTATTGAAGTTCTTCATTTACTGAATCAGGGTAGATGGGATTTGCTCTTAATCGACATTCAGATGCCAGAGTTGGATGGAGTAGAGACAACGAAGATCATTCGTGAAGATCATCGTTTTGATCATATGCTGATCCTCGCCGTAACGGCCAATATGGTATGGGAAGATCATGAGATGTATCACAGCATTGGTATCGATGGTGTATTAACGAAGCCGCTAGATATCAATCAACTGATATCGTTGATTAACCGACAGGATGCTGCTAATGACTACAGTTTGTTCACTGCGAGCGAACATCGAGAACCTTTAAAGGGTCCGATAACCGGAATAGATGTACAAGCCATTCTTCGAAGAATTAATGGAAAGTATCATATTATGATCCATATGTTTCATGTATTCTTGCGCGATTATAGTCATTTTTCAGACCGAATGAAGGATTCGTTGTCACGCAACGATCTCTTATGCTTCGGTAAAATGCTCCATACCCTTAAAGGCGTAGCTGCAAATATCTCTGCAGATGGACTGCTTGATGCAGCAAGTAAGCTCGAAATCGTGTTAGAGCAAGGTGGAAATATGGATGCTGGCATGGAACTATTGGACAAGGAATTGCAAATCATAATTGTTTCGCTGCAACATTATGTGAATGACGGATACGATAACAACAACATCTATGGAAATGATGGCGAGAGGGTTTAGCAATGAGAGTACTACTAATTGAAGATGACGCAATCGTTGGTGAAATGATCAAAATGTATTTGGCCGAAGAGGGCTGCTTCGTAAAAAGAGCAGATACAGGAACTCAGGGCCTTAGCATCTTAAGAGACTTTAATCCGGATGTCGTAATAATTGATTATGTTCTCCCGGATCTTAATGGTACGGAAGTCTGCAGGGAAATACGCAAAGATTCTTTAGTGCCTATAATTATGATCTCGATGAATACGGAAGTAATGAATCGAATAGACGCGTTGATGGATGGTGCTGATGATTATCTATGTAAACCGTTCAGTATGAAGGAGCTCTCGGCGAGAATGATTGCTAATATTCGAAGAGCTTATCACGGGCCTATTCAGCGAGAATCGAGCAACAATGATCTTGAATCTAGAACAGAAAGAAAGAACATCATCATTGAACAAGAATATCGAACGATTAAAGTCCGTGATCAACGTGTGGAGACGACCTGTACCGAATTTGAGATTATGAAATTGTTCTACAATCATCCAGGGCGTGTATTTAGCCGTGAGGAATTGATTATTCATTTGCGTGGAATAAATACGTTGGTCAATGAGCGTTCAATCGATGTACATGTGATGAAGTTAAGGACTAAAATTGAGGAAGATCCTAAAAACCCGAAATATATTAAAACGGTCTGGGGAATAGGATATAAATTTACTTTTTATTAATTCGATCATTCGAAACCTTCTTTGAGAAGGTTTTTTTCTGTCTAAGGAATGCAGTTGAAAGAATGAATGAAGTATAACGAAAAAACATAAATAACAAACACTTATTTTAGACTTGTTTTAATAACCCTGTTCTATGATTTGATTAGTTAATTGACTTTTTAGTAGAAAAGGGGTCAAGGCAAGTGCGCAATTTAAAAGTAGCAAACAAGCTGTTTCTGTTAATCGGAATTTTTATCATTGGAATGGTAACGCTTACGGGTATTGTATATCTTTCGATGACATCTATGTCCAACGATGCGGACGTAATATATAAAGATCGAATGGTGCCTCAAGCGAACTTCCTCAAGTATCGTGCAAACAATCGGGAGATGGAGACCCTTGTGTTCCAATTCATGCAGGACAACTTGAGTCAACAAGCGGAGAAGTACAAGGAGAGATTTGAAGAACTATCCGCTGAGAATATGAATTATCTAGATTCGTTTCTGGTGTCAGGGATGTCGGAAGAGGAGAAGAAGCTCGTAAATGACATTAAAGCAGGCTATCCATCCTATCTTGAATCTTTGAAACACACCATCGTATTGGGAGAGCAGGACAAAGAGGAAGCTTTCGCATATTTCAAATCGGAAGTTATGAAGGCGTACAGTGTTATACAACCATTAGGTGTTCAGTTGGAGAAGCAGCTCATGGATAGTGCAGATGCAATTAACCAACTCAATACCGAACATGCTCAACAAAGCATTCTGCTCACGATCATCATTTCTGTTGTATTGATTGTGATGTGTATCGGAGTAGGGATCTGGATTACTCGAATGATCGTAAAGCCAATACAATCCGTACAGAAAGTGATAAAGGATGCGGAGCGTGGAGATTTCACCGGTCAAGTGAACTATCACTCCAAAGATGAACTCGGGCAATTAACTAACTCGTTGAATAGTATGATGACTATATTAAAAGGTTTGTTCGGTCAGTTTGCAGATACATCACAGCAAGTAGCGGCGTTCTCGCTTGAACTCACAGCAAGTTCTGAGCAGACGAGCCTCGCTAGTGAGCATATTGCTTCCAACGTTCAAGAATTGGCAAGTGGAGCGGAATTGCAGGTGCAAGCAGTTGAGGAAACTGTGGAAACGCTGAAATATATGGAAAAAGGTGCACGGCATATTGCCCAGAATGCGCAAATTGTGTCTGAAACAGCCATTCAGGCATCGAATAAGTCACTAGAAGGTAATCAAGCCATTGAAATGGTTGTACAGCAGATGAATTCGATTCATGGAGCCATAAACGAATTGAGTCATATCATTCAGGGATTGAATCGTCGATCCGATGAGATTGGTGCTATTATTGAAGCCATTACAGGGATTGCAACGCAGACTAATCTGCTCGCTTTAAATGCAGCCATTGAAGCATCGAGGGCTGCAGAACATGGCAAGGGGTTTGCCGTTGTCGCTAGTGAGGTTCGCAAGCTGGCAGAGCAATCGGCTGGTTCCGCTAAGAAAGTAGCAGAACTTATTTCTACTATCCAATTGGAAACTGGAAAAGCAGTTGATTCGATGGAGAGGGCTTCGAATGAAGTATTTTGCGGTATTGAAATCGTCAGTACCGCAGGTCAATTCTTTGAACTAATCCAACAGTCCGTGAATATGGTTGCCGGTCAAATACAAGAAGTCTCGTCCGAAGTTCAAGATATGGCTTCAGGGACGGAGCAGATGCTTCGTTCCGTAGAACATATCAATGAGGCCGCCCTGAACTCAGCAGCCGGTGCGCAGAGCATCTCGGTCGCAGCGGAAGAGCAGCTTGCATCAATGGAAGAGATATCAGCATCTTCTTCTTCGTTATCCCGTATGGCGGACGAGCTGCAAGATAAAATGAACCAATTTAAGATTTAATAATAAGTACATCCTATTCATTATTTTGGGGGGATATCAGTGGAAGGATCAGCTCAATTGAAACAAGAGATTGAACAAAAGAGAAGTCAGTTGTTGTTGCTGAGCAATATTCTTGGTTTATCATCCAAGCTGGTATTAATTATTTCTCAAGAATTAGATGAACTACTGAATACATACGAGAAATTAAAAGAAAAATTGTGAGGCTGCCATTGGCAGCCTTTTTTCGTGTCATATATGCACCTCACCTCCGCCTAGAAAGAGGGATATTTTACTTGTTCTAGGGAAAATCTACAATGTAGCAATCGGATTAGGAAACGGAGGTAAGGATATGGGGTTATTTAACAATGCGTTTAATAATAACAAGCGAAAGAGCATATCCAAGTCGAAACAGTCCACGTTGAAACCTCAACTGGTATCTCCAAATATGCAGGATAATATTCAATATTTGAAAGAAGCGCTATTTCATACAGATGATCTGGTTCATCAAGCTGTATCGATCCCAGGGCATACAAGCGAGATTCTCTATATGTATACCATGTGCGAACAGAGTAAGATTAGTGAGGAAATATTGAATCCAATCCTGGAAAGCAAAGACGATGGTTTAGAAGAAATTCTGATCGCGATACGTGCGAACAAGCATGGCGAACTTGAGAAAGTGATTGATCAATTAGTTAAAGGATATGTCGTGCTATTAATTGAAGGTATGGAAGAATGCTTTGTTGTTGAGGTGAAATCGAGCCATGTTCGAAACATCACAGAACCGAGCAATGAGAAAATTGTCGTAGGCTCTCACGAAGGTTTTGTGGAAAGCCTAAGCATTAATCTTCAACTCATACGCAAGCATATCGAGAATCGCAATTTGGTTGTGAGACGATATAAGCTTGGTCATGAAACGAAATCTGAAGCGGTAATTGTCTATATGCAGAATCTAGCCAATCCCAAACTCCTTGAAGAAGTTGATCGAAGAATACAAAATATTGATGCAGATAATATCACATCTGCCGAATTTATCGAAGAATATATTGAAGACACTTCCTTTTCTCCCTTTCCACAGATGCTGCATACGGAGAGACCAGATCGAGTCATCGGCAATTTACTGGAGGGCAGAGTTGCGCTGTTAGCCGAAGGCAGTCCTACTGCGTTAATCATGCCAGTGACCTTTTTTGCCTTTTATCAATCGCCGGACGATTATAATTTTCGTTCACTGCAAGGGTCGTTTATCCGACTAATCCGGCTATTCAGCTTTGCCATCGCCATCGGTCTTCCAGCTTATTATATTGCGGTGGTGTCTTTTCATTACGAAGTGATCCCACAGGATCTGCTGCTGCCCATTAAGAGCAGTGTTGAATTCATTCCGTACCCACCGATCCTTGAAGCATTGTTTATGGAGCTAACGATTGAATTGCTTCGAGAAGCGGGCATTCGCCTCCCCGGACCGGTGGGACAAACGATTGGGATCGTCGGCGGTCTCGTCATCGGAGATGCGGTTGTTAAAGCAGGGTTGGTATCGAATGCCATGATCATTGTTGTTGCCTTAACGGCGATAGCTTCTTTCGTTGTACCTTCTCATGAGATGAGTGCTTCAGTCCGAATGCTCCGCTTTCCTGTCATGTTAGCCGCATCGTTATTCGGCTTTTTTGGAATTGTATTCAGCTTAATGATCATATTGATCCATTTATGTAAATTAGAATCGTTTGGAACTCCTTATTTCGCCCCTGTAGCTCCGTTACGATTAAAGGATTGGAAGGATACAATCATCCGATTACCTCAATGGCAATTGAACCAGCGTTCGAATGATCCAGCACCACAACAACTAGATCAGCAGCAATCTTCAGGTGAGGAGCAGCAGAACGATGGATAATTCCAAGGATAGCATTACACCGGGTCAGCTCGTATTTTTGATCATTCAGACTCAAATTGGTGTAGGACTGTTAGGACTTGCGAACAATGTGCATAGCGCAGCAAAAGGGGATGCGTGGATATCTGTGCTGCTGGCAGGTATGCTGGCTCAATTGTTTATTGTCGTGATGTGGTATTTAAGCAAAAGGTTTCCATCACTAACGCTGTTTGATTATTTGCCTACTCTATTGGGGACATATTTGGGTAAATGCATTCAATTTGTTTATGTAGGTTATTTTATTTTGGTGTCCAGCTTTATCACGCTGCAATTTAGCACGACAATACATGATTGGGTGCTAATCGATACGCCGAGATGGGTCGTCATGGGCATGATGATAGGGGTAAGTCTATATCTGGTTCGGGAGAGCCTGCGTACAATTGCCCGTTTTTTTGTTCTTGTCTTCTTCTGCCATATTGCGGTGATCCTTATTGTATCGTATGCATACACCCGTGTTAATTTTCTATATGTATTGCCTATGGGACAGGCTGGCATGTGGAAGATTACGGAGGGCGTTCACGAAGCAATGAACTCATTTTCGGGGTATGAGATTCTGTTGATCTGCTATCCTTTTGTAGAAGGGGGGAGAACTGGTAAATTAAAGGCAGCTAGCCTTGCAAATACCTTCACCGCATTGTTATATACTTTTGCGGTCTTTACCAGTCTTATCGTATTCAGTCCATCGGAGATCGGTCTGCTTCCTGAACCCTTGCTTTACATGGTTAAGGCGTTAACCTTCAGTGTGTTCGAACGTCCAGACCTCTATTTTCTATCCATATGGATGTTCATTGCAACTACTTCAATGATGGGTTATATGTTTATGGCTTCCAGAGGGCTTGCGAATCTCTTTAAGGCACAGAGCAATCATCGGAAGGCAGTTCCTTATACGGTGGCCCTTGTGTTTGTCATTGTCTTGTTCTGTCAAGATCCGCTCTTGATCGATGCAATCAAAAAAATATTGTCTATCGCAAATTATGTATTTGTATTTGGGATCCCCTTCGCTCTACTCATGATTTCCGTACTATTCAATGTAAAGGAAGCTAGGGGGAGTGTGGGATGAGAACGAGCTTAATCTTCATTCTTGTTTGCTTGGTAGCAACACTGGTATCGGGTTGCTGGGATCAGCAACTGCTGAAGGACGCCAGAATAGCATACATTGTGGGCTTTGATATGGGTTCGGATGGTAAGCTTCAAACGACTTCTTCGGTACTTGACGTAAGCGGCGAGCAAGCGGGGAATCGAAAGTATAGCGAAATCCATTCTGTGATGGGTAATACAAGCAGACATACCCGAGATATTATTGACCGTGAGGTATCCGGAAGATTCACAGCTGCCAAGCTCCGTGTCATTCTCATTGGAGAGGCTTTGGCGAAACAAGGTATTTATCCGTTTCTCGATGTACTCTACCGTGATCCTAGAAGTGCCTTGAATGCTAAGATTGCTATCATAGGGGGGAAAACCAGTGATTACATCAGCAAGAAAATATCGGGTTCAAAACTAATCGGCGAGCATTATAACAGGCTGATCCAAAGTGCAGAGGGTAGAACCATTGTTCCTGTCGTTGACTTGCAGCTTATCCGTCCAAAATTAATGGATCCAGGCGATGATTTTGCAGTCCCGTATATTTCAAGTGATGTGACACATCCATCGATCAACGGAATAGCTTTATTTAACGGTGATAATATGGTAGGTTCATTACAATCAGAGGATGCATTATTGTACCTTCTGATGGCGGATAAATTAAACAAGAGCGCTAGCTTGACGCTTAAAGTTAATGAGGAGGGGAAACAGAACCCTGAACAATATTTAGCGATGGAAATTCAAAAGATAAAACGGAAGATGAAAGTAAATGTCCAAGGGAACCAGGATATTACAGTACCGTTGAATTTGCATTTAAAAGTAACAGCAATTGAATACGCGAAGGATCATTTAGATGATAAGCAGAACGTTCAACAGTTAGATAAGATACTTTCGGAAGAACTGACGAGAAAAGCGCAAGCCATTACGCAGAAAATGCTGCAGGTTAATCATGACGGGTTTGGGATTGGGCGAAGAGTAATGGCGTACTATCCGAATACATGGAGCAAACTGAATTGGGAAGAGGATTACAAGAAGGTTGAGTTTGATCCAAAAGTGACGGTAGAGATCGTGAGTCACGGAATTATGTATTAGTAATAAGCACATCTGAAGCGCTATGAGGAACGATTTCCTTCTATTGGCGCTTCAGATGTGCTTTTTAGTTTACAACGCCTAACTGCCTTTTATGTTCGCATAATAGCTAAGTCTAATTCTTCGTTACATATGTTTTCACAGATGGCGGCTCATATGTGGCAAATTGGTTCAATAGCGCCTTAGGATCACTGTCTACGATGGCCATCGATCGATACTTCTCTTGCAAGAACTGCTCATCCGTCATATGTTGGAATAGGGCTATGAGCGGGTCGTAGTAGTGATTGATGTTTAACAGTCCGCATGGCTTCGCGTGAAGACCTAACTGCGCCCATGTGAAGATCTCGAAGAATTCCTCTAATGTGCCTGGTCCGCCAGGCATAGCGATAAAGCCGTCAGCAAGTTCGGCGATCTTCGATTTGCGTTCATGCATGGAATCCACCACGATCAGTTCGGATAGATTTTTATGGGAGATCTCTCGTTTCTCTAGAAAACTCGGCATGACGCCGATTACATGTCCGCCCTCAGCCAAGACTGCGTCGGCAACGGCACCCATCACACCTACACTAGCTCCGCCATATACGAGTGCGATGCCGCGCTGCGCGAGTTCTTTGCCCAGTGCGATTGCTCCTTCTCTATACACTTCAGATGCTCCATTACTAGATCCGCAGTATACTGCAATATGCTTCAAATTTATGTACCTCCTAAACATTTAATGATATTTATTATATCTTACTATGTAAATTTGATAAATGGATTGAAAGTGATCTATTTGGAGAGTCGATGGGATCGATCAGATGAGTTGTCAAAAAAAGTGTATTGACTTCCCAAGCATACAAGATACAATAAAGTACAAACTTCTTAATGCATAAATTCATGGACGAGAATAAGTAAGTCATGTAATCCGATCTACAGAGAGTTGGCATACTGCTGCAAGCCAATGTTCGGTACATGGGTGAATATCATCTTCGAGAAGCGCTGTCGAACTTACAGTAAGCTGTGCCGGCTTTCCACCGTTATCCGGAATGCGTAGCAGGTACGTGGCAAAGTGCATCTAGCATCAACGGAATTAGTTGCTGATAGATGAAGATGGGTGGTAACGCGGAATATAATCCGTCCCTTTTAGAGGGCCGGATTTTTTTGTTTTTGGATTGACGGTATAGAGCTAAAACATACATCTTGGGGGGACTAACTTGCAATCAATATCCAAAGGTCATACTTTCTTTATTGGACTAATGCTATTTTCGCTGTTTTTCGGGGCAGGCAACTTAATCTTTCCTCCGATATTAGGTCAGCAGTCAGGGGATCAATTCGCGCTTGCTATGTTCGGTTTTATACTGACAGGCGTAGGGCTGCCATTGCTTACGATCATAACCATGGGGCTGACAGGCAAAGACATGCAGCAGTTGGCGGGACAAGTGCATCCGAAGTTCGGTATTGTATTTGCTGTAGCCGTATATATCTTAATCGGACCATCGATGGCTATTCCACGTGTTGCGAACGTAGCATTCGAGATGGGGGCGCAACCCTTTGTTCCGGAATCGCTTCAATCTAGCAGTTGGGTGTTGTTTGTATTCTCGATCGTATTCTTCATTGTCGTGTTCGTGTTGAGCTTGAATCCATCGAAGCTTGTGGTATGGATCGGCAACATCTTAACGCCGCTGTTGCTACTGTCCATTGCAGGACTGTTCATTGCCGCACTGCTGAATCCACTAGGCGATCCACAGCCGGCAGTACAACAGTATGCAACATCACCCGGCTTCAAAGGCTTTATGGAAGGCTATATGACGATGGATACAATAGCAGCGCTCGCATTTGGCCTTATCGTTATCAATGCGGTACAAGCCAGAGGGGTTCAAGATAGACGAGTCTTAGCGAAGGCTGTGATTCAAGCTGCTGTCATTGCAGGTATCGGATTAATGCTAGTATATGCAGCACTCGGCTATATTGGAGTAACGAGCGTGGAGACACTCGGCTACGCGGACAATGGCGGCCAACTGCTCACGCTTGCTGTACAGGAGCTATTCGGACCTTCTGGATTAATTCTGCTGGCCGTAATCGTGACTCTAGCTTGTCTTACGACATGCATCGGACTCGTCTCTGCATGCAGTCAATACTTTTCTACCTTATTGCGACGGGTGAGCTATAACTGGATAGCATTCATTATCTGTGTAGTCGGTCTGCTTATTGCCAACTTAGGTTTGAATCGAATTATATCGATATCAATTCCGATATTACTCGTCATTTATCCGGTAGCGATCGTACTGATTGTGCTATCTTTGTTCCATAAGCTATTAGGCGGTCATTCTTCTATATATGTAGGAGCGCTTATAGGGACGGTACTGATCAGTGTGTTTGACGGCTTGAAGGCGGCGGGAGTTTCTGTAGATGCTGTTACTGCGTGGATGAATGTTCTTCCGCTGTATGAAAAGGGGATTGGTTGGGTTGTTCCTGCGATAGTGGGCGGCTGCCTAGGATTCATAGTCGGTATGTTCACACGGAAAAGAAATTTACATTCGTCCAAGTAACGATGGCTTCTATATCGTGAGTGAGGGCTTTCGAGAGGGGAGGACCGACAATTTGTCGGTCCTTTTTTTTAAGGGAAGGAGAATTGCAGTATTTCTTACTTGGATCGACCATAAGCCTTGGCATAGCGTAAAATACGGCGATAGGCGGAAGGATTGAAGGTTCTATAGACATAAATGGCTGGTCTAGTGTTCACTTCAAGGATCCATGGCCGCATGCTCTTATCGAGCGCGATATCGAGTCCCAGCTCTTTCAGACCTTTATATTTCTTGCTTAATTGCTTCCCCACCGATAATCCCATTTGATTCAGTTCTTGTCGCAGTTGTCGAATGGAAGACTGTTTCATATGAGGACGCATTAAGACATCCAGCGATTCCATCTTGCCGCCATTACTGACATTAGTTACGATCTTCTTGACTGCTGCCTTACGGCCTAAGATGGACATAGCTTCCCAATTATTTCTCAAATTTTTTTGGACTAACACCCGAAGATCGAATTGTCGCCCTTGGTGAGACATCATGTGAATGCCCTGCTGTACTAAATACCTTCGTTTCCCGATCCTTGACTTTATTCTGGTGTGCAGTTGAACCATGGAACTGAATGAGCGCGTAGAGACACCTTCTCTTAGTTCGAAGGAAGCTTGAGAGCGTCTTTTTGCTCGCATGACTCCTTTACCGTGAGTACCAGTGTCAGGTTTCACGTATACCATCTTGTACCGATTCAGCATCTTATCCAAACGATTGGAATTGTAGACAGCAGTCTCGGGAATATAACGCTTCAACGGTGTTTTTTGCAGAATGCACGTCTTTTTCCATTTACTAAATACATGTCTGACAGGCAAAAACGCATCACCCTTTTCTAGAAAGTTGATTATTTCGGATCGTTATTGGCTGTAAGTACTGGGAAATGATTATTGATAGTAGTGTATGACGCTATGGACGTTTAGGAAAAGTACAAACACCTATTTAAAGCGACAACTCTGTCAACAACAAGTAAGGTATGTTGAAAGGGGCTACCCCAAAAGTCATGCCAAGATGACTTAGGAATAGCCCCATACGCGTTACAAGCAATATTATTAATTGCTCTCATCTATCCATTTCATTAGCTCTCTGTAAAAGGTTTCAGGTTCTTCGAACATAGGGTTATGACCGCTATACTCGAAGATTACTTTCTTTACATTTGCATACGTATTATCAACAGAATCCCATAGGGAGACAGGCGCTACCAAATAATCATATCTGCCTAATCCAATAAATACGGGTTTATGAAATCCAGCCAGTGATTGTATAAGATTTAGCTCTCCGAATGCCTCTCCCCATAGGTGATCAATAATCGGCATATTCGTATATACATCTTCCCACATGTATGCCGCATCAAATGTGTAGTCATAAAAGCTGTGCGCTCCCATCCGAATACACATGTGAACGAAGCGCCGTTCAGGATCTTTCGTGATGTCACTTTCTAACAGAGCAATATCCTTCTCAAATTGTTCCTTTCTTGCCGGACTTGCAGTCTCGTTAAAGAATTCAAAGCTGTGTTGCTGCCTTTCCACGCTATTTGTAGGAGCTGAATTCAACAAGACCACTTTTCGAACATGAACAGGATATTTCTTCGCATATTCCAACGCCATAAAAGCATGACCTGAATGCCCGAGTATGATAAAGTCGGATAAGCCTAGACACTGTCTAGCCAGCTCAATATCATCTAATACTTTATCCAAGGTATAATCCTCTGCTTCCAGAGCGCGGGGCGGCTGCACAAATCCTCTATGATCAAGGAAAATAAACTGAAATGTATGATATAAATCATCAGAGAATAATTGAGGGTAGTACACACTACTGCCTATGACTAATATAGGCTTTCCAGTTCCCTTTATACAATAATTCAGTTTAAATCCGTCACTATTTATACATTGATATTCATTCATCGCATAATCCTCATTTCTATTTAATGAGAAGAGCTGCTACCGAAGGATAAGCTCTCCTTGACACCACTTCCTTTCATGATCTGATTCCATTACATTTTCCATGGAACGTTCTAACATTCCGATCACCTCTAACATTTATGACTTGAAGGACATTTTAGCATATATTTTTTCAATACTAAACTAGGCATTCACATATACACCCTAATTTGAACGATAATACAATGTTTAATCCTATTCTTCCCAATCCTCATATCGAGGGAGGTGTATCTTCCTGCGTAAGGACCTGCTCCGCAACTGCCTAGCAATAGTATAGCCAATCAGATAAGCGGCAGCAGATGTATTGCCGTCTACCGTAAACGGAATAATCGAAGCATCGGCAACGATTAGATCTTTGACGCCATGCACTCTTCCAAGTCGATCTACGACTCCACCTTTACGCAGCGGCGCCATGCGAAGAGAGCCTTGTTGGTGATGGTTATGCCCAAAATTGTCTTTAATAAATGCTTCAAGTCGCGCATCATCATTAATGGTTGCAAGATCCGGCGATAGGAGTCGATAAGCTGGATCAATATGAGACAATTCAGTAGCGATTTCTTTAATGTATATTTTATATATATTTTTTATCGCTTCCATATCATCAGGATCCATGAGGAAGCCTTCATCTGCCAGCACGATCTTCAATGGATCATTATTTTGAATTTTTATCGAGCCGCGACTCTTAGGTCGTAAGTATATGATAGCCAGACTTAACAAACCTTCGGAACCAATGCCAATAAGCTGAACAGCACGTCGATGTGGATCTGTTCCCACTGGGTCTGGCAAGAAGGCTCCACCGGTATAGAGAGCGCTCGGATCATTGGCTGGCAATGCACGGTCATTGCGATTGGTTGAGAAGGTGGCTGTATTTAAGGTGTGATTTCTCAACGCTTTCCCTACATTTGGATTATTAAAAATAACGGGGATCTTCGCTTTTCTTAGAGAATCAGCAGGTCCGATTCCTGATAAGAGTAAGAGTTGAGCACTATTAATGCCAGCTGAAATGATGACTTTTTTGCGTGCATACGCACGAAAACAAGTTCCCTCTCTCAGAAGCTCTACACCAATGGCGCGTTTACCCGAGAAAAGTATTCGGGGAACGGTTGTGTTATAGAGTACAGTTAGCTTCCTTCCGTGAACACCTTGACCGCTCGAAGATACGATATCTGGTGAGAGGAAAGCAGTTGAGGAGCTTTCACGATGTCCATTAAGCTTTTGATACAATTGCCAGCGGGTAAAGGGACCTAAAGGGGTTCTTGGATCATTATAGTCAAGTATTTTAGGTAATCCAGTAGCCCGTTCCATGGCAGTAGTCAGTTTATTCGCCATCGAAGTGGGTACTTCGGGTGCCTGTCTAATGCTTATTCTACCTCGATATCCATGTACGTTCGCATTATTCGTCTCTCCACTAAACTTTTCAAGCCGCTTAAACCGACGGATCGCTTTTTCAGGGGACCATAGAGGTCCGAGCAGCCTTTCCCATTGTTTCATAACTTCTGAAGTAGGTCGTACATACTGCTCTCCATTGATGGAGGAACCACCGCCTGACAGTCGACCTGTTGTCCACTCAAACGTTCGATCATCTACTTCTTCCTGTGGAATACCGACTCCTTGCCAAAAATACTGTGGTGAAAAGTTTTCCTCCAGTTCAAAAGCAAATGTAGAATCGCGAATACGTTTGTCTTTATCTTGATTTTCGCCTGCCTCAACTAAAAGCACTGAACTCTTTTTATTGTCTGAAAGTGTCTTTGCAATGACAGCACCTGCTGGACCTGTTCCAATAACAATGTAGTCAAAGGTTAATTTTTTTTCCATTTGTACGCTCCTCGTGTGATATGCCTATATTAGAATATTGCTTACTTATGTCCGATGTTCCATTGCCACACAACGATTTCGTAACCCAATAGACTCTTTCACGTATTAAAATGGGGAGGGGAATTAGGTTTATCATAAATAGAAATTGAGGTAATCCATCGTATGAATGTGGACATAAAAGAGCATGCAGACATTTGGTATCGACATGCTGAGCAGAAGGCGTCTCAGTATTTTGCATCACTTTATGAGCAGGTAATGGATAAGACTTATGTGCCTACTCTGATAGAAGATTTTCAATTATGGAAAAGGAACCATATTCATCATCATTCATGGCTGTCCTTATTTTCACGAGGGAAGAGAAAACCTGATTATCAGGATTATCGTGGATATATCCGATGGTTGAATTATACAGGTAAGTTAGATGACTACTTGGATCGAAGCGTTTCCTATATGTATATGAGAGATTTAGGCAAAGATCTGAATTCTCCTCACACACTGACCAGGATTCAAAATGTAGTTGTCAATATGAAAAAAAAGCTGCTTGATTCCATCACAACAAACGGGGAAAACCAACTAGATAGTATGAGTTTGGCTGGATTTTACCGTTGGGCTCAGAAGGAAGGTGTCGAGAACGCCACGATCTGGGTGATAGATAAGATTAAGGGTGTATCCGCCAATATTCCTAAGGAAATGAATGCGGAGCACGCGATTCGCAAGCTGATCAAGATCATAATCGGGGTTATTCTTCATGTGAAGGATGAAATGTCCGATGACATACTGCCTGATGAACGCGCTCGAAGACTCGATGAAGCGATCAGGTTGGGTTATTCTTACGGTCTGACCTATCCTTTCATTGACGATCTTCTTGATTCCCAAGTCTTTAATGCGCAAGAGAAAGAACAATATTCTCGTATGATACGTGAAGCTCTTCTCACAGGAACTGTGCCGGAAATAGGGGAGTGGACTGATGATAAGTTGGAGATGATTCATTATGTTCACTCGGAACTGCGGGAAGCTTTTGAGTATATTAAGACATATCAGCGGCCGGAAGCTTTAAGTACATTTTTCGAGCAGTCCTATGTGTTCTTTCAATCTCAGGATATGGACCGTGTGAAAGATCTTGCGAATGCGAAATACACCAATGAAGAGCTTTATCTACCGGTCATCTTAAAATCATCTTCTTCTCGATTGATCGTACGTTCCGTCATTAGTGCTCCAGAGGATGAAGGCTTTGATCATCGAACCTTCTATTATGGCATCTATAATCAGCTGGCTGATGACTTTGCGGATATGTTTGATGATATGAGGGACGGGGCGGTAACACCTTATACGTATTATTTAAAATATCGCGACCAGCGTCCGGATCTGATCAATCCCTATGAACTTTATTGGGCGGTCATCTCCAATCTGATTCATACCGTGTATCATTCCGATGCCAAGACGCGAGAGGTGATACTGGATCGTGCGATTAACGGACTCAAGCGCTGCAAGGCACGCGTCGGTATTGAGAAATATAACGAGATCATGGATATATTCGCATCCGGTAATCCAGAATTCAATCACATCATTCAACAGATGGTTCGGAAAGCCGATGATGTGGATTTCTTCGATAAACTGCTTCGGGATCAGGTGATAACCGCACTCCGAAACAACCAAAGTGAAAAGGAACAATTTCACGAAACGATTAGATCAGTCCGCTGTCAGATCAATGAGCATTTGCAGATTCCTGATCTAAAAGGGATCCCACCGATGAAGGAGTCGCTTATCGATGCTGCTAATTACAGTCTCGAAGGAGACGGCAAGCGATTACGACCTATATTAGCTTGGTTCATGGGTGTACAGCATTATGGTCTCCAAGCTTCGACAGTCGTGCCGCTCCTGAAATCATTGGAATATATGCATACCGCATCCTTGATCTTCGATGATCTGCCAACACAGGATAATGCGTCTACCCGCAGAGGGCGTCAAACACTGCATCAGGTTCATAATAGTGCGACTGCGGAATTAACGGGTCTATATCTGATCCAGAAAGCGACTGAAGAACAGTCATCCCTTCATGAGTTCGATCCTAAAAGTGTGCTAGCCATGATACAATATTCGTCCCAAAAGGCTGGAGAAATGTGTATGGGACAGGAAATGGATTTGCATTCCAAAGGCAAAGCGTTGACACTGGAGCAGTTGAATCGGATATGCTTCTACAAAACTGGAATTGCATTCGAGGCTGCTCTGGTTATGCCCGCCATACTTGCTCAAGCTAAAGAAACGGAAATTGCGACTTTGAAGAAATATGCCTATCATGCGGGCATAGCCTTTCAGATAAAGGATGATTTGCTTGATGTGGAAGGAGACCGGCATATACTTGGTAAGCCTACCGGCCAGGATGTTGAAAACAACAATTCGAACTTTGTGACGATCCTCGGTCTGGAAGGTGCTCGACAAGAGATGTGGGAGCACTACTGCCTCGCTATAGAAGCGTTGGAAGAGATGCCCCGCAATACTGCTTTTCTGAAGCATTTACTGGACTATATCATTAACCGAGACTGTTAAATGTTAAAAGGGAACCGAATTCGTAATGCATCTACATGAAGAAGTGCTGGCATAATTGCCAGCACTTTTTTTAGTGCGCCCAGCATGGGCGCTATCTATAGGGTTCAAGTCCCGAACAGCGAAGGCAGTAGTAGCTGTAGCTTAAGA